>CAUJKL010000150.1 GCA_963204995.1 Planctomycetota bacterium
GAGCGATCGTAGGTGTTGTCATGTTCGCCCTTGGACTCGGTAACTACCGTGTAGCCGTTAGTCTGCTTGTGGCGTAGCGGACGGATCAGTTCTTCGGGCTTGGCAAACATCTCGGCCAATGCAGCCTTGAGAGACATCAACCAAGTTCGTGACGGCGGAGCGTAGTCGGGAAGTCCGAGTTGACTCAGTCCTTTGGACAGGATGGCGGGATCGGTTTGCGGTCCCAGTGTCCACCAACTCATCGAGCCAGCGTGGACATTGAAAGCGGACATGTTCATAGGGATTCCTCCAGGCAAGGGTGAACGGCGTTTTGTAAAAAACAGCCCGTTTGAAACGCTGATAAAGCAAGCTAAAACAGAGCCCCGCCAATCACTGAGGACTGGAAGATTCACTCCGGGGCAACACTCGGATTCATCCGACCTTTGGTAACGCTGTGTGCTCATACCCAGTTGAAATGCGTGTCAGCGGCCTATAGCTGGTGATCAGCCAGCCAAGCAGTTGCGACGTCGAGAATTCGATCGCCGCACTTACAACTCGCAGATGCCCCGAGAATCCGGCAATCAGCCGACGATCATCTCGCCAGCTTCGATCTGCTGTAAGACTTTCCGCATGTTGCAGCCACAGTCACGAACGAGCCGGACATAGGCATCGAGCGGTTGACCGTCGAGTTGCTCTTGCTGTGCGATCTGACGGGCACGGACAGCGAAGGCAAGGACCACATCTTCACCATGCTCAAGTGTCAGTTCGATAGCTCGTGACATGAACGGGCAAGCGTCCATCACGCCATCGAACAAACGCTTCTGGCCTTGGAAGGTTGTCGTGAAGATCCAAGTCGAGTTGCGCTGGACATGACTTTGTTCAAGCACAGTCTGCAACTTGCTGACTACCTTGGACGACAGCCCGTGCGCTTCGTTTACGATGAAGACATGACAGCCCTTGCCGATGGGCTTGAACTGGCACATCCGTTCAAACTCACGAACACGATCGATGCCCAAGTCTTGAGCGTCGATCTCGATAACCGCATAGTCATCGGCGATCTCGTCTGCGATCAGCTTGGCAACCGTTGTCTTACCCGTTCCACTGTCGCCGGTAATCCAGAACACACGACCGACTAGACCACGACGTCGTATGATCGATAAACGCTGGACCAGCTTGTCTTGTCCGGCAAGGTCTTTCCAAGATGCAGGCCGATGGGCTTCGTAAAGAGCTTTCATCGCTTGGATTCCTTTCGCTTGCGAGTGATGTTTCTGCGGATTGACTGTTCACAGCGGCGACATAGCCACTGCTTACGACGCTTGGGCTTGCGACAGCCGAAGCAGATTTCACGTCCAAGGATGAGCATGGGATTGGCTCCTGTTTGAGTAACGAAACGGCGACTGGCGGCACTCGTTTGCGCCGCATCGGTACAAGTCGAAGATGCCTCGAAAAACCGGAAACGACCGGCTGGCGGCACCCCTCAGCGCGCTACTGGCGGCACCCGCAATCGCGCTGCTGGCGGCACCCGTTAGTCCACACCCCTTGGCTGGCGGCACCCATAGGCTGCTGGCGGCACCCGCTTCACACTGCGCGCAACGCCTCGACTTCTGGCGGCACGCGCGCAGTTTGGCGCATGGTCGACTGGCGGCACCCGTTGCGCAACAAAGACCGTCTGGCGGCACGCGCGCAGTGTGGCGCATGGTCGACTGGCGGCACTCGTTAGCTTCCAAGGAAGCGCTGGCGGCACTCACAACGCTGTAAACCTTGCGTTTTCGGCATCGCGCACGCGTGAACCTTGCGCACCGGTGAACCGTTGCACGTTGCGAGATTCGCGATCTAACGAGCGATCCGAACCACAAGAGCGTTGAACCGCCCGCGCGTTGAACGCGTTGCCTAACGAGCGATGCGCAACGCTGCCAGCGCATAAACAAACCCGCCAGCGAACGCTAACGGGTTGAACTCGGCGCATAAAATTAGCCCGCACGAATGCGGGCTAGACACTTTGGTAAGTGTGACTAACTCTTGCGAGTCAGTTGCTTCGCGTTGCTCTTGATGAACTCAGCGCGGCGCTTGCGTTCGGCATCGCTGTCGAGCCGTTCCCATTGCGCGGCATAGAGCGTAACAGGGAAGCGACCCATGCCGTAAACGCTAACAGCGCCCTTGCCGCTAACTTTGTACGTCAACTCGCCAGCGCTCTTGCCGTTGGCGTTCATCGCAGCGATTAGCGTTGCGGCTTCACCGGGTTGAATCTCGCCGCTTGCGACTTTGGAAAGAATGTCTTGCGTTGTCATAATTGAACTCCCATCGATTGAAAGAAAGAAACGTCGCCACCCGCTTGCAAGTCGCGTGATGACGATGAAAACCGGAAACTAGCCCGCCAGAAGCGCCAAGAGCGTTTGTGATCGGCGCGGCTTGTCGAGACACTCTTGCAACGCTTCGCAAATGATTGCGTAAACGTTTGTCTGCGGGCAAAGCAAGTTACGAATCTCGGTTAAGCGGCTTCGAATCGTACGATCGGTAACACCTTGAAGGATTGCCGATTGCTCTTGCGTCAAACCACAAGCCGCATAGAGCGCAGTCAACCGCAAGTCCGCTGGCAACTCAAGCGCGATGAGTTGCTCTAGCTCCCAGCGTTGAACGGGATGGTCTATCGGCACACAAGCCACTAGCGCCAACGCGTCTTGCTTCTCGTTGTCGTTGCCATGCGTAAAGCCAGTGTCAACGCGCTGGCAACGGTTCATAACATCATCACGAATCGAAGCCGGCGCGGTAATCGATCCGAAACGCGACTTGCTGCGCACCGCATCGCGTGCGCCCTTGGTTACGCATTGGCAAACCCATCGCTTACGATCCGATAGCCCGCAGACGTCGCGTTGACAGCGCTTCGCGAACCGATCGAACCCACGACAAACCGCATCTTGTGCGAGTTCTTCCAACTCGTTGGCCGAATAGCTTCGACCACGATAGGCAAGCAAGCGTTGCGCCCAACGTCTTGCAAGCCAGTAGGCAAGCCGATGGTATTCGTCGAACCATTGCGCAGCGAGTTGGGAAACGGTAGAATCTAACATGCCAGCAAACTCCTAATCGGGTGACGTTGGCAACCGAAACCCGGTTGTCTGAAGCAACCGGGTTTCACTTTTGCGCGGTTCACGTTGAACCGGCTTCGCAAACATGGTACGTCGCAAGTCCAGAAGAAAACCGGAAAGGGCGCGCCGACAATGCCAGCGCAGACTATCTAGGCAATGGCATAGACTACGAACAACGAACCGTTGAACCTTCGTTCAAGCGTTCGTTGTGACGCTGGCCGATAGACTACGCAAGACAATGAACTCGCGCGATTGCTCTTGCTTCGCGCGTTGCCAACTCGCTCGCGCGCGATTCGCTGTCAGATAGCCGAAGCAAATGCCAACGCGCGCGACCCGGTGGCCGACCCCATCGCCTCGGCACGACTGTTACATAACCCCGCTGCGAATTTTTTTGGGGACGAGATTTCACGGGGGTCAGAGTTACAGGTGCGCACGGCCTCCGTCGGCGAACACTTGTACTTCACACTTGGGCGTGGCACGTCTTGTAAAGTCATTGCGTGACACGGAGGCGCTGCCGACTTATTTAGCTCTCATCGACAGACTCGCCGCGATCCTCACTACGTTGTCGAACTCTAAGCGGTCCATAGAGTGGATGATGGGGGAGCGATCCTTCGCGCGATGAACCATGTTTTCGGGTAGCTTTCTGAGATCGTCCGCGGTGATGTAGGAATCGCGCTCGTTGCCGGGCAGCTTTCCAACGAAAAACACGCCGTTCTTGAGTCGTTCGTTGGCGTCTTTGCCCTTCGACGTGATTGGCAGCACTCGAAACCAACGACGGCCCCGATGATCGGGAAGAACTCTTAGCACGAGCATCGGGCGGGGCTTTCCCTCCACGCAGTAGACGAAGTGATCTTGTTTGTGAGAGCGATCGGAACTGGGTTCTGTCGTGTCAAGATGGAGATGCACAAAATAGGCAATGTCCATTTCCTTTGGCAGTTGACTACTCAGAGGCGTAGGCATCGTCGTCTTCCCCCTGGTCGCCGTGGCCGTACATGATGTCCATTAGTCGTTGCGATTCCCGGACGTCCGCATCAAGGAAGCCCTCGGGCCAGTTCGCGATGCGGCCACGACTGTCGGTTTGGATCGGCTCCAATTTTGAACTTTGAAACCCTGACTTGAGCAGCGGTGACTCTTCTTCTTCCAGCCCGGCAAAGTAGATTTGAACTTGGGACTGTGCGATTTCCTCTTCGAGAAAGGCGCGAATCACACGACGCACAACGAGGTCGCTGTGCGTTTCGACGATGAGGCGTCTTCCCGAGACTGCGTGATCCAGAAGAGCTTCGGTGAGTCGAATCTGAAGCGAGGGATGAAGGTGAACTTCAGGGTTCTCGATGCCGAGCAATTCACCACTTATCATCAACCCCAATTGCACAACGAGTGGGAAAACCTGATGAAAACCGGCGCTCAACTGACGCGGCGGCTGAGTCGCACCTCCAGAGCTGCCACCAAAACACGGGTGAACTAGGCGGGCCATGTCTGCTTCCGGTTCGCGATTCTGAGGATAACTAAGATCGGATAGGAATGGAGTTGGACGACCAAATCTGGCGTCTGTCCAAGAGTTCGGCTCTCTCCCTTCGCCCAAGTTCCTCTCGCTATTTAGACTAACTTGAACGAGTTGATGGAGCCAGCACGATAGATATCCGGTAAAGATGCATTGTTGGTGTGTGGAGAATGAAAAAGTGTCGAGAATCAGCAAATAGTTCAGGATACGAACATCTTTGGCTGAAAGTTGGTCGACGCCCCTCCCGACAAGCATTGCGATATCGGGATCATCAATGATTTCTTCCGTGTCGTGCTCGTAGCCGAATTGATCGCAACTCCCGTAAGTGGTTGACCAAAGCTCTCGTACAAACAAAGTCCGGTCATCTAGCAGTTCGTTGAGCGCATCCGCAAGAATCTGCAAGGAAGATTGAAATGGAAACTTAAACTCCGCTGCCATCAGAAATGCTTCGATCTCTGGGCGAACGCTAGGGGAGAGACGCCCCCAAAGGTGAAATGCCTTCGGCATTCGTTCGACCGCGGCGCCTTCCGGCAGCACGTAAAGCCTGATGAGTAAGGCAGCCCTGAATGTTTCTTCAGCGGTAAACTTGGGTTCTACAATTCGCCGCATCAAGTACCCGCCATAATCGCGTTCGAGCCGCCAAGCGTTTTCGCCAACCGGGCCGACGTATCGTTTCTTTTGTTTTGTTCCGACCGTTGCCTCGTCCAGTTTTAGCGAAGTGTAAGGGAGCCGAATGGCACCGACGTAGAAGAATCCATCGAGTACGGCTTGCAGCAACTCGCATAGTCGCGACTCGAACGATTGGAGTAACTGAGGTATCGCATCCGCATCAATGAGTTCAGTGAGCGGCTCGTATTTTGGCGCGATCAAGTCGCGGAAGAGAGCGACGTCGATGAATTCGTCAGCATCGTCGTCGGCACCCGTTAGAAACGACTTGGAACAGGACAGCGTGTACGGCTTCGAGCGGCGCGGTCGGGAGAATCCTTCTTCATACTTTTCAAACGGATCGCGTTCGCCCTCTAAGCGAATGGTGTGTCGGCCATTTAGCTGCAACTCGACAATATGCAACAACGCCGGCGTCGACGTCGAATCGTCCCAATAGGTCGGATGCGCGAAACGCAATCGGAAACGATCGTTCACGTTTCGGTCTCCAACGTGGAGTAACCGCCAAGCTCTTCGCTGTTGTTCGAGTGGCTGACCACGAATAATCATGTCGCGAACGTCCTGCGTCGCGTGAAACTCCAATCCAATCGTTCCCGGCGATCCAAAATCGCGAGTTGTATTTGGTCCCTCCAGGAATTGAAACTGTTCTGGATCAGCCAGATGATAGAACGCATTGGTAACCTGTATGTTCTGTGGGCTCCAATCTTCAACCGCGAAGCCAAAAGGAAACCGCTTTGCCTTCAGTGATTCTTCCAACCAATTCAGTGCCTTGAGCCACGTCGATTTTCCGGAACCATTGGCACCGCACAGAATCGTCAGCGGTTTGATGTCGAGCCGCGCGCCATACAGATAGGAGCCTATTCCACGCAGCGTCATTGCGTCGAGAATCATCTGCGGCTGTGGGTCTGGAAGCATCAGCTTTGGTCCTCACACACGGGTTTCCCAATTGAACGCGACGAGATTCTGATGCATTGCATCAACCGCCTGCCTCTCATTTGTGCGCTAACGCCCGCCATCATAGCCCCCCTGGGAAGCGTCCCGCCACTATACCGGGCTTGTGGGGCTGCGAACACTCGCCTCATCTCCCGCAGAGTAGCGCGAGTGCTGCGTTCAAGTCTAGGGATTTGTGATGCGTTCGAATTGACGGCTCAATTGTCCGATGGTGAAGGCAGACCGCCCTTCCGCGCCTCTTCCTCGGTCATCACCCAAATCTCCCGCTTGTGCCATCTCACGACGATCTTCAGCCCACGGGAATCGTTCAGAATCATCACGTCATTTTTGAGCTGCAACTTCTCCGCCCACTTCACCGCTTCTACTGCAATGGCGCTCCGCTCTTCCTTCGTGAGGAATGAGACCCCATCAGAACAAACGAGACGGAAGGTGGATTTCATTGGGATCATTCCTGCATCAGCATTGCAGTCGAATCGCCTCAAGTGTCCCGATGTGAAGCGGCGCGGCGATCAGAAGGGTTGCGGTTTCGATGTGGTCGGCGACAAAACTCTTCGCCTTGGTCCAATGGAGAGCATTGCGGCGGTCGCGAAACACCCCGGTCCAGACTTCGGCTTCCCTGACTTTCGCGATTGACTGGCCGGCTGGCTTGAGTAGTGCCTTGCCGTCCGGTTGGTCTAGTGCCTTCGATAGTTCGGAGACCTTCCGGCTGATGCTGAAGTAGGGGTCTGAAAACAGGGTATCGAGCTTAGCGTCAGTTAGCTTCTTGGCCACGACAGTGCCGCACTCACACCAAGTCGCCTCCGTCGCTGCGGCGAGCATCGCGGTGGCGGGCATGTATAGCCCGCGGCGGAAGCAAGCGAGTGCCTGCTCGACTGCTTCACGGATGCCGATGTGCAAGGACTTGCTGTCGATTCCCTGAAGGAAGATGTCCGGGTCCGTTGGCATGTCATCTGGCAGCGAAATCTTCTGGAACGAGTGGGGCTCGGCAAAGCCCATGTCTTGCTTCTGGGGTTCCCAAGTCGTTCGCATAAACTGCAAAACACTTTCTGTCGCTGAACACGACTGCTTCACGATCACAGCATTGTAGGGCATCGCACTTTAGCCGGAGTCTTGGCTTAAAGCTATGGTCAAGCACGACGCTCAACTCTACGCCGTACATCTGGCTCAAACCGCGATGGCGAATCTGTCGCCACCTCTTGCTACAATGCCCTCATGCCCAGCGAGCGAGACAAAGCGAACGAGAATCCTATCGAAGCCGCGCGACATCCACCAGACAGTGACGGGACTCGCCGGAGACGTAAGTCGATACCTTGGTGGGCTCGTCCAGACGCCCCAAGCATATTGGCGGCGCTGCCGATCGTTTTTGCACTAATCGTCGGAGTCGGCGTCGCGTTACTGCTTCCGTTCATCCAGTGGCTACGGCAATGACCTCCCAGCACGACAAGCCGAAGCGTTGGCAGTTCGGGGTACGTGACCTCTTGGTGGCGACTGGAATCTGCGCTTGCCTCGTCGCAATCATGCTGCTCCACGGGTGGCAAATCGTGTGGGTCTTTCTGGCGAGCGCATTTCTCTTGGGACTCTTGTTGGTATGCGGCGAATGGCGGTCCGCAGCATGGGCGGTAATTCCGACTGTCTTCTTGATTCTCCGCTTCTTCACTGAGACGTGCGTGCTTCAAGCGTATCTGCCATAGATGCCAGCCCCCTCACTACGACCCCACTACCACGCGCTGGAGATATTTGACAGACAACGGCTTCAGTCGATAAGGTGCAAGTGACTGCGGCGGGAATATCCCGCCAACCCGGTCGGCATATCGCCAGGTACGGTGCCGGTGATAGGCCGTTACGGATAATCAATGGTTACGTGCGGAAGTTGAACATGGAACTTCACACACTGGTCGAATCGAAGCTGACCGCTCGCGACGTGCTGGACATCCTGCGCGATCAGCATCGCCACCAGTGTCAACACGATCCAGAAGCTGACCCCGATATCGACCTCACATTTGACACGACCGTTGCCGATTGGCGATACGCTTGCGACTTGGTTGGCTGGCGTCAACTCGCGATGGCATTGAATGATTACTGGGATACCAAAATCCCTCTTCGTCAATGGAAGGCAGTTCTCGTTTCGCCCAAGAAACGGACGCTACAAGATGTCTGCGAACTTCTTGCCGCGAACGCGTCGACTGAAGTGGTTTCGGTTCCGACGATTCTGGGTCGCCCATGTGGTCCCGCGGGGGTTTTCTTTGCTGTCCGTGAGCTTCTCGCGCGCGACGGAGCTGATGTTTCCAATCTTCGACCATCTACGCCGCTGGCGGACTACGCCATTCGGCACGCTTCGAAGATAGCTGGTCCGATATCTGAACTGGCTCCTGGCGCGTTGCCACCCATCAAAATCGAACACCCACTTTACGATCAGAGTTCGTGCTTGTTCATCGTCTGTTTGATCGCGTTCATGGGTTCGTTGGCAATCGTGAAATGGCAACCATTCCTTTGGATCCCGTTGATGATCGTGACCGCGATGGCTTGGGCTTGGGGATGGTATACTGCACGCGTGATGTACCCTGATTCGATCACGTTTGGGGAACTGCGTACGTTTCGTGAACTTTGCGTCACACTCGCACCCGATATCCGCACGTAACAATCGCATGCAACGGAGCCGGCGGTCGGGTCGGTTTTGAAATCAACGCATCTCGCGCCGGCCCGCTGATGCGTGTCGTTCGGCTTTTGAAGGCATCGCAGCACAAGCTTGGAGGTGTCATGCGTAAGATCAAGAAAATGTACTCCTATGTCGTCGAGCATGACTACGGTCGTTCTCCGAACCCCGACGGGGGAATCTGCACACTCGCGTTCTGCAAGTTCAGCGGAGATGGCGTCCGACGAAACATCGTGGAGATGGCTAAGGTGGGCGACTGGATCATCGGCACTGGTGGGAATAACGACTTGAGTGCGGGGCACGGAAAACTTGTCTATGCCATGCTTGTCACTGAGAAGATGACTCTCCAGGACTATTTCCGTGATCCCCGGTTCAATGGCCGGGCCGGAAATGAACTGCACCTTACGCGCAGCTCCGACAGGTTCGCGCTAATCTCCGAGCACTTCTTCTACTTCGGCCGAAACGCTCCGGCGTTCGCGAAACGTCATCTCGACTACCCGATCGAGAAACGCGGCCCCAGGCACAGAAGCACTTCGTTCAAAAAGGAATTCATCGCCGATTTCGTCGCGTGGCTCGAAGAGAACTATTCAGTCGGCATTCACGGCGCACCATGCGCCGAGGGCGACCAAGAAACAGAAACGTGCGTGACGACGCGGCCCCGCAGGAAGTGTCCACCGCGGCGCTCGCTGGGCGTGTACTAAAATCGCATTGGCACGGATCACAGAGCCAGGTCTCATGAACGACAAAGCCGAACAATCGGATGCACGTGCGAACTGGAAATGGTTTGAAGACGAGCGGCTGGAACGCCCGCCGGAGTAAGCGTCAATCACAGATTAACCTTGGTTACAGTGCTCGTCGAAAACCGCGATTTCTTACAAGTCGGGGCGAAAGTATCCGCCTGCGTCTAAGCAAGGCTGAACGCAAGTGGGTACTTTAAGACCGACACGAGCGCAGCAGAGTGTGGCTATTCAACAGGCGAATGATCTGTGCCGTCGCGGGCGACGAATTCCTGAACGACGGCCCGTAGCGTCGGAGGCGATAGTTTGGTGCGAGATACCCATCGAATCAGCGTCGCGCCGAAACCTATTTGCCAAACTGCTTGACTCGTTGCGGTCGTCGAACGCACAAGTAGATCAGCGCCCCCAGCCAATTGAGCAGCACAATTACAAGCACCCAGATGAGCTTGTCGTTGCCTTCAGATGGCTCCTTGGTGAGGCAATCGACGAGCGCCCAAATCCAGAGAACGAGCCCGGCCAAGCCCAAACACCCAAAGAGAAGCGTAAAAAGAATCGGGATCAACGCAAAAGACTGTTCCACCAAGATGTTCTGTTCCTTTTGTCAGCGTAACGAGAGGGCTACCGGTCTATTCGCCGGCCGACGAGAAAGCTTGGACACGTCTGGCGGTAGGTTGCGTTTCGCGTTCCACGCCAACACTTGGGCAGCTTGTACCACTGTTGCCGCTGCGAGCGCTCACTGCCGGAGACGAATCCGATGACCATTACTCTCAAAGACCTGGGTGCCGCTCGTCACGGTCGTATACACCGCGCGGTCCAGTGTGACCGTTCCCCAAACTCGCTGTTCGGTGTCAAAAGCTTCGAGCACGACTGGTGGCCCCTCGCGTGGTCCAGCATGCAACAACATGGCTTCGATCCGTTCGAGACGTGGGTGTTGATAACTGGCGTTGGTACTCACTCCCCTCGCACCACAAGAGACCACCGTAATTTTTGGAGCAACTTCGTCAAGGAACTCGTCCGTCGACGACGTATCCGATCCGTGGTGACCGGCCTTAAGGAAATCGCATTTGAGTAACGCTCGCGTTGCCGGATCGTTCAGAAGTAACTGTTCGGATTCCTCTTCGGTGTCGCCGACGAACAGGAAGCTCTTTTCTCCGAAGTCGACCCGAACAACGACGGAGTTATTGTTGGGATTGGCGAACTGCCCGAAGCCATCTGGCCGAAGTACACGAGCTGTCACGTCCGCGCGAGGACAGAAGTCGACATCGGGCACGAGTTCGTCCTGAGCACTCCAGTAACCGATTCCACGAGTGACGAGTTCGTCATCGACTCGACGCGCTGTCGCCGAGTTGTACTCGGTGCCGTTGTCGACATAAAGGCCAACATCAAAGGTCGAAAGAACCCAAGCCATGTGGCCAATATGGTCCGCATGCGGATGAGTGGCAACAACGACTTCGATTCGATTGTCAGACGCTTGGTTTGCCTGTAGATAATCGCGAAACTTCTGCCCCGATCCGGTGTATCGCGTGTCCGCAGCGTCGATCAACATTTCGTGAGTTCCATCTGGGCAAC
>CAUJKL010000151.1 GCA_963204995.1 Planctomycetota bacterium
TTCCCCCTCTCCCCCTCTCCCCCTCTCCCCCTCTCTCCATCTCCCTTCCTACACCGGCATCGCACTCGCCCCGGTCCTTGCCGCTGGCCCGCTGGTCGCACGCAAACCCTACGACCCACTGGCGGATCAGCAGAAGAAAGAGGGTGAACTCGACATCACCGAAGTCGGTAAGAGTGCCAAGATGCCGTGGGAAGAAGATGGACGCGGTTGGCACACTCGCGACCGTGTCGATCGCAAAGGCAACCCATGCAAGTGGGAGGGCGAAGTGCTAGGGCGTGTGGTCGATCGCATTCATGAATTGGGTGAGTTCAGCGAGACAGACTGGAACACGCGCAGCGTCGTCGAGATCTCTGCACAAAAGAAGACCGACGGTTGGTTCTTTCACGCGATTACGGCCGAGACTTGGTTGCTGAAGATGAAGTTCCGCGTCTATCGCGGGACGTTCGATCGTAAAGAGTTGGTTCAGCGACTCGACTTGAAGACGCTCAATCAAATGGACGATATCGCGAGCTATGGCAACGAGCCTCGCGTGAAGGTCAAGTCTGCAAAAGGACCGTGGCAGGAAGTCGAAGTCCGTGCATTCACGCTGGCAGAGATCGATAAGCCGGAGTTTTGGCAATTCATCGAGGAAGCGGTGGCGGGTTTCTCGAAGGTTGAAGAACGCAAGGAACTGAATCTCGACGACCACACGCCGTGGAAGAAGCTCGGACAGAAGTGGCACTTCATGCGCAAGGGTTTTCCACCGGGCAAGCAGGTGAAGTGGGCACCTGAAGTTCTGGAAGAGCTGTGCGAGTTGCTCGAAGACGTCGCTCCCGATTCGCAATTCCTGTGGAACAACCAAGTCGTGGTGCGGATGTATCTGAACGGGCATCGCGATCCTTGGGCTGGCATCGTGACGAAGAAGCCGGAGCACGTGCTGTTGGCGCTCAGCGGTCCCAAGGGTGCGATGCCGCTCGGTCGCTTTGCGGATCTTGGTTGCGAACGCGAACTCGACGAATCCAAAGATGATTCTGATGTCGTGAAACTTGCCTTCCGCTCGGTGGAGGACTTACATCAAGGTGACTTGTCTGAGTTCTTGCGCGAGCACATTAGTCGGCTGGACGGAGCGACGGCGTAGGACGGGGAGAGCGTTTCTCGGCGGCGCCGGTATTGGGACGTTTACGTTGGGTTAGGTTTTTTCGGAGATAGCGATGAAGTTTCATGAAATGACCTCGGGCCAACTAGAAGCCGTCAAGCACGACGAAGTTTTGGTGATGCTGCCGATCGCCGCCGTCGAGCAGCACGGGCCGCATCTTCCGACTGGTACCGACACGATCATTTGCGAGGCCGTCGCGGATGCCGTCGAGCAACGGCATCCAGAGTCTGTATTGCTGCTGCCCGCGATGTGGCTCGGTGCGAGCAGCCATCACTTGCGGTTTGGTGCCACGTTGACCGCCGAGTTGCCCACGTACATCACGCTGCTGTGCGAGATTCTCCAGCCGTTATTGCTAGACGGTTATCGACGCGTCCTACTGCTGAACGGTCACGGCGGCAATATCGACCCGATGAAAGTGGCACTACGCCAGCTCCAGCCCGAGTTCCCCGATACGCTGCTGACGGCGGGATGCTACTGGTCGCCGGGTGATGCGGAGATCGTCAAGTTACTCGAGGGGAACGACAAGTTCGTGGGACACGCTTGCGAGTTCGAAACCTCGATGATCATGCATTTGCGGCCCGAACTGGTAGATACGGAACGCGTCCAACATGCTGGCGATTGGCTACCGGATCATGTGCAAGGCATGTACGTTTGCCGAGACATGATGCAGCGGACGCAAGCCGGAGCCACCGGCCGCGCGGATCTTGCTTCTGCTGAGAAAGGGGCGGCGTTGTTCGAGGCGGCGGTGCGTGGCGTCGAGAAATTCGTGGAGACTGTCTTGGTCGAGGCACTACCCGCGTAACGTCCTCGAAAGCCGGGAAGCCGTGAGATGCGTTCGTCACTTCAGATCGACAAGTCGCTGATGTTGGCCGTCGGGTTGGCGTTGGCAAGTGTCGTTCAGTTTGTTGCGGTAGTCCCGCGAGCGATGCAACTCTACCCAGGCGGCACCATCCTTGATGCAACGACCCGAGGCTATTCGTGGAACGAAAACTGGCTCAGCGATTTGGGGCGAGTTCGAGCCTTCAACGGGGATGACAACCGGGCCAGTGCCAAGTTATTCAACCGGTCGGTCGTGGTCTTGGGTATCGGGATGATATTGTTCTTCCTCGCCTCCAACCGGGCCTTCGAGGAAATGACGCCGCTCCGCGCAATTGGGCAAATGTCTGGTGTGTTGGCTGGTGTTGGGCTCATTGGCGTGGGATTTACTCCCGTCGATCGCTTCTACACAGCACACATGAACTCGTTGTTGCTGTGGATAATTCCAATGGCCGGCTACGCCGTGATCCTGGCGATCGAATGTTTCAACTCGGGCGGTTTCTTAAATCAATTGCTGGCGGCTGCCTGCACGCTGTTAGTGCTCGGTGTCGGATACTATGCGTTGTCGACGGCGACAACGGAAGTCATTCGAGTGCAAAAGCTAGTTGCAGTGCTTTCGATCAGCTGGTTTGTGATGTTGGCGGCACGAGTCAGCATGGCCGCCTTCTACATCATTGTCCGATCCAATACGCGATCGCAAATCGCCAATGAACAGGCGACAAGTTACATTCGCAAGATGGAGAAAAATCGAAAGAAGTCGCAGCGCTAGCCGCGACGTCAGGTCCTGCGCCCGGCGCAGGTCTCCTGACCTCGCCGCAATCCGCGGTTTCAGCGCGGTCAGGAGGCCCTGCCAGTTGCTTGCTCGCCGCTTTCCCTATCTGGCTCTCGACTCTCCGCTCTCGACTCATTCGCTGCTACTTGCGGCGCATCCTGCCGTATCGCTCGACCGACGACCGAATCGACGGCGTGGTGATTACGTTTGTGGACATCACGTCGCGGATCGCGTTCGAGACCCGATCGCGCCGACTGGCCACGGTCCTGCGGGACTCGAGCGATGCGGTCACAATGCATGATTTCAACGGACAGATCACGACCTGGAACCACAGTGCCAAACGGGTGTACGGTTACCGGGAGGCCGAAGCCCTACAAATGAACATTCGCGACACCTTACCGGGCGACAAACGGGACGAAGCGCTGGCCTACGTCGACCAGCTGAATCGTGGCGAAGCCGTGCCCACATTTGAAACCCAGCGTCGGACCAAGGACGAAGGCATCCTGGACGTGTGGTTAACGGTGACCGTCTGCCGCGACGGAATCAATATTCGGCGACGCTCGCGCTGACCTCATCGGACAGAACGTCAAGATGCTGGTGGTTTCGGCGTTTGACGAATCGCTGTACGCCGAACGCGCACTTCGCGCCGGTGCGCACGGGTATATCAACAAGCGAGGATTGCAGGACAAGATTCTATGCTTGACGCGTTGCGAACGGTCATCGGCGGCCAACGCTACCTGAGTCCGGAGATGACTCAGCAATTGGTCTGCCAATTGATCGGCAGCAAGGACTCGCTCGACGCCGACCCTATCCAGCGGTTAAGCGATCGCGAGTTGGAGATTTTTCAATTGATTGGGCACGGCAACACCACCGGTGCGATTGCCCGCCGAGCTACAGCGAGCCGCGACGCACTGGATGCTGGAAAAGGATTCCACCATGCCAGCCAGCGTTCGCCGCTCGGAATTGTGTAGAATTCGGCATGTCAGTTGCAGTAGTAAGGAAAACTAGTGTGGTTTTAGTACAAAGGATTGAACGATGGCAGACATAGATCCGGTTGACGCCTCGACGTTACAACGTGAAAAGATCCGCTTGTTGATTGAAGATCTGGCAAAGGAGGATGCCACAGCCCGAATGACCGCACGAACAGCACTTGTCGACCTGGGACGTCCGGCCACTGCGGCCTTGGTCACGTCTCTGCTCGATCCACGGCAGCACGTGCGTTGGGAAGCTGCGAAGAGCTTAGAGTCGATTGCCGATGCGAGTACTGCGCCGGCGCTGGTATCCGCGTTGCATGACGAAGACCCCGATGTGCGCTGGGTTGCTGGTGCTGCTTTAGTCGCGATCGGCGGCACAGCCCTGCCCTCCCTCTTGGGTGGGCTGATTCGACACAGTCGCTCGGTCGATTTCTGTCGCGGCGCGCATCACGCGTTGCGTGGCTTGGCGGACGCAGGGCACCGAGAATTGCTGACACCGGTGATTCGGGCCTTGGATGGCCCGGAACCTGGAGTCGCTGCCCCTCCCATGGCGCTCAAAGCGTTGCGGATACTAACGTTCGGCGACGAGTGACCTCTTCGATGTGCGGGAGCAGATAATCGTGACACGCGCGGCGACCTTATCGATCGAACAGGTCGGCCGTGATTACACCGAGTCAGGATCCGAGAATTGGCATTGGAGCAGATTGAAGCCGATGCGGAGCGTGCATTGCAACTGCTCGGAACCCGAAGTGTGCGTGAGGTCGGCGCTGATTCCTGTCTCAATTCCTCGCTTACGCTTCGGGTTACCATGGTGACGTTGCGCGCTCGACGTTGCGGTGAAGCAGCGGACGGTTGTGTGCATCTCACCATCCTGGAGTCATGTTGGCCCTTTGAATAGATCCAAGAACCGATCCTCGTAGTCACCAAACACCTCCAAGCGATCCAACTCGCGCTTCAGTTCGTACGCTTTCGAGCGGTCCTGGCGAGCTTGCTCGAACAGTTGCTCGATACGCTGTTCGTCCTTAGCGCTCAGAGCATCTTCTTCCGAAGGGGCGAGAGGGTACTCATCATCTGCCTCCTCTTCGCTCGTCTGTTCTTGACGCTCCAAGGCGTGTTGCACCTCTTCCATCAGGCTGGAAAGCTTGCGGTCCACTTCTTCGGCCTGTTCAAACAGCTCCGTAAGATCGATCGTGATTCCCGCGAGTTGGACGAAGATTTCGATAACCGCAAGCGACGCTTTGGGGTAGGGGAGTTGAGCGAAGATGTGCGGCATTTCGCCCAACAAGCAAGTCCCGCTGACTCCCGCTTCGGCCGCCGCGCCCAGCAGTACGCCGTTCAATCCACTGATATAGCCGCGCTCTAGCGGTTCGACTTCAAGGCGTTTCAGCTCTTCAAGATTCTCTTGGTTCGTCACCGCTCCGAACACGCGCGAGGGTTGATCCGGGTGCATATTCGTGGCCATCGCGGCAAACGTAAAGACGCGCTCCACGCCAAGCTGCCGAGCGTATTCAATTAACCGATGACAAAACGCATACTTGCCGACCGGCGGTTGAGCCTCGCCGAAGAAGACGACGATATCTCGCGTCTGTTTGGGGTCATGCCACACGAACAGCCGACTCCTCGGCAAGCGGCTGGCCCGTATCAAGCCTTTTTCGACTTCAACGTGCTCGACCTCGAACAGCTCGCGCGGAGAGAATTCGGCAAACAGATGCATGCCAAACTTGGCCATCATGTAATAGCCGGCGCTGAGCGCCACGTGCCCCATACCCGGCCACACGGCAACTAGCCACGGTCGATTGAGTTTCAGTTCCTCTGGCATAGATCTAACCTGATTCTGTGTTAGTCTCCGACAGCCAGTGAATGGTCCAGGCAGGGCGTCACTTCGCGGCTGAAGGATTCGGTAGTGAAGCGATACACGTTGATCCGTGGCGACCAAAACGTCGGTGGGATTCCGGCTTTCATTTTTAGCATCTGCAAGAACAGCGGCTTGTCCGGCAACTGCTCCCAAACCGATGGAAGCAACACACCGCGGTAGGTTCCGAATTCGATCTCCAAACCATCCGTGCCGACGCACATCTTCTCGAACAGGTCTGCTTCGCTGTTGCAGAGAAGCGGTTCCATTGGGCTAAGCACCGAGATATGGATGGTCAGCTTTGGGAATTCGGCGGCACGAAGCGGCGTGAACCGTGGATCTTGGAACGCGGCGTTGAAGGCGTTCTCGGCCACATCGACTACCAACGGACGACGCACTCTCGCACTGCCGACGCAACCCCGCAACTGGGCCGCGATACGCAGAGTGACGAAACTGGCCTGCGGCTCGCGTGCGGTATCCGCAAATTCCGTGGGATCGACGACCAGCG
>CAUJKL010000152.1 GCA_963204995.1 Planctomycetota bacterium
TATTTGTTACACTTCGAACCTCTTGACTGACTTCGCTGATCACGTTGCGGATTGGTCGCGGGCTGAGATTGGTTACACTTTGTCGAGTACGGAACTCGCGTATCATTAAGTTGCGGATTGGTCGCGGGCTGAGATTGGTTACACTTCCTTCTTGCCCAAATCTTCGCAGCGTAACGAGATAGGAGAAAATAACGGTCAGAAAAGTTCCAATTGACATGGCGCTCGTTCTGGCGATTGGCGGGTTTTTCCCCAAAAGATCATCATCCGTTCGAACTGTTTGTCGGTGATCGTGATTACGCGCACCTCGCCGTCCGGCGGGAGGTGTTTCTTGATGCGGTCGATGTGGACCTCGGCGTTCTCCTTGCTGGCGCAATGCCGAGCGTACACCGAGTACTGCATCATCGTAAAGCCGTCTTCCAGGAGATGCTTGCGGAACAGCGCGTATTGCCGGCGGGCTTTCTTGGTGTCGGTCGGCAGGTCGAACATGGTTACGATCCACATACAGCGGTATCCGTTGACGAGCATAGTAACGATGCTCCAAAGTAGCCATCACGCTCCGCCGTGATGAGCCCATTCTGTGGAATGTTAGTTTTGGGATCAGGCGTCGTATCAATGGAACGCTCATCCGTGAAGGCTCGTCACGGCGGAGCGTGACGGCTACATTCTTCGTCGCCAACCTCATCCCCGCCCGCGAGATAAGTTGGAATCTCCAAATTCTTCGCTTCCCCTTGAAAGCATTTCACCAGCGAAGCGGCCAGGCGATGCAGGTTGACCATTAGCGGCCCGGTCTCGTTACCCATCTGCACCGGTTCGGCCAACAACGTGAGCAAGCCGGCTTTCGCCTCGGGCGTCACTTCGTCGTAGCCTTGCACGAACAAGTCGCGAGCCCGAATATCGACCAGCGGACGCAACGGTTCCATGACGTCATCGGCCAGGCAGAAGGCGTTCGAGCGGTTCGAGTGATGCAGCCCGAGGGCCGGCATCAGTCCGGCGGCCACCAGCGCCCGAGCCACGGCCGCGCGGAGCACCGCATAGCCGTAGTTCAGCAACGAGTTGAGCCCTTCGCCGTTGGTATCGCGGCGGAAGAATTCGTCAGGCCGATAATGTTGCCAGTAGACGCGGGCAGCTTGGGCCTCGAGGTTGCTCGGATCGCCGGAGCGGACCTGGCGGGCCAAGTCGAGTAGCTTCGAGCGGGCCGGACAGTTCGCGTTCAGGTTGCGGGCCTGCGCGCGAATCTTGGCCTGGATCAACTGTTTCCAAAGTTGTTTTTGTAACGGCTTGCTGGCACCAAGTTGCTCGTTGATCCGCCAGACGACTTGCGAATGATCGGCCAGCGGTAGCAGCAGGGCCACGGGAAGATGATTGTGTCCACAGACCACCAGTGCCGCATCGGATTCGGCCAACGCGACGAGCGCCGCGTGCGAGTACGTCGCGCCGGGATGATCGACCAACACGATGCCGATATCCTCGCAAGGAATGCTGCCGACTGTCTGGCCGTCGCGTTTGATCAGCAATTGCTGATGCTGGACGGCCAGATGCGCTGCTTCGCGAGAAATCTCAACGGTGCGTTTAATCAAAGGTGCCGGTCCCGTGTTGGCGTTTCAACCAGGACCATCCGTGGCGGTCAACAGCCTCCAGGCCAGTTCGACTCAGTGTAGTTCGCGCCTCAGCACCTCGCCAGCGATTTTAATCGTTTGCCCAGCGAATCCGACCTAGCGGATCGACGGTGACCTTTCGAACGTTGTATTTCTCGATCAGACTGTTTGGCGACAATCCAATATTCTTTTTGTCGGACGAACGGCGGGCGTCACGTGCGTCAACAAAATGAACTCGCTTTTGAGTCGAAACTAACGTGCTAACGACCATCACGCGTTCTTGACCATCGAAATCGGCTAGAACAAGATCACCAGAACACAGAGACATGACAAATCGTGCTTCTGGTCGCTTTGAATGGTGTCGTCGTACCAGCGGTTCGCGATCGCGTAGTCGACGGGATGCTTCCAATCGCGAGACATACTCGGCGTCACGCTTCACGGTCCCGTTTTCTTCCCATTCGAAAATGCATGCATGGTGGTTATCGCCCGGCCGCACCAATGCAATGCATGTGTCATCAGCGCAGCCATCCGATTTTCTCTCCCGGATCGGCTGGACCGTCTGCTCTGGAATCAGCAACCGGACCTTCTTGATTGGAACGCCAGATGGCATCTGAAGGTTTGATAATGCCGCTTTCAGCTTCTTCGCATCCACCTTCTTTCCGCGTCCAAATTCCAATGAGTTCTTCTTCAGATGGTCGATAATAATACGTTTGATTCCTTCGTCGCGAATCTTGTCAATTTCATTCGCAGATAAGTCCGTAATCGGCTTTCGCTTCACAAATATCCCAGGTTCCAAAGTTGGCCCGTACGGCATTTCGTCGTGCAGCGCACCTTGTACCTTGCGTCTAACGCGATGCGACACATTGACCCCGGCGATGCGCTGCTCGACTGCGGAACGGAAGTCTTGCCACGGTTGCGGAACTTCGTAAATTTCCCCGCTTTGCCGATCAAAGTAGCCAGCCTTGCGTATGCCCGAAAGCGCCCGTAAACGCGAGCGGTTGGTTAAGGCAACTACAATCGCATCAATGGCGTGATGGCGGTGGTCATCTCGACTCTTGCGATTCTCGTTGTCGTCCCGCAGGATCGAATTCAAACCCCATTGCCACCGCAATTCGGCCGTGTGCTGTCCTTTCAGTCCCAGCACGTGATGGGGTTGGTCGAAAAGACAACGCAGATATTCGGCCGTGGCTCTGGTGATATAGCTCGTGTCCGTCAGTTGTCGGGCGATGAATTTATCCAGGTCAAGTTCCTTCTGCAAGAACCGCCGGTACTTGCTGTAGGGCAGACGACCTCTGCGCATCAGTGAGGCCGCATGTTGGCATATACGCTCGTATCGCGCCGGGTCGGCGTCGGCCACCCATTCATGCGGCAGGCGGTTGCCTTTGTCATGGTTGCAATGCCGGTGGCAGACGACTTTGTTGCCTTGCGAATCGTCAAGGCAGCGCGAGTACGGCAAAATGTGATCAACATCGACGTCACCGCCGAAGAGTTGTTGTTGACTGATCGGCTCTTGGCAGTAAATGCATTCGTGCCCTTGTTCTTCCCAGAGCAGGTAACGCAAGATGCCTTCACGATTGACCCGGACGCCAAGCTCGCGGATAGCCTCCGCAGCCCTGTCTCGTTCTTTCTCGCGTTCGTGAATCATGGTGTTGTATTCGCTGCGCGCCTTGGGCCCCATTCGCACGGTGCGCGCCATTTCGACGTGGACTGCGGCAGGTTTGCCGTACTCGCGAATAATCGCATTAACGACCTTGCGGAGTTCAACGAGCGCGCGTTTCACGACGGGATTCGGGATCTCGCCGATCGCGCAATCGCCAGCCTTCATCCGAGATGTATCGGGAAGGCGATCGAAGAGTCGTCGTTGCAGTTCGTCGCGCCGTAAGTAGCCAGCCGCATGCAAGGCACTTTTCTCGGGATCGCTTTCCGATTGATAGATCAGGCCGCGTTCCATATGCGGCAATAATCTGTTAATCGCCATCAGCGATAGGTTGACGTAACCTGGCGGGAAATCGATGCCCAGGGCAGCATCGGCGCAGTTGGCCGAGAAACCGAAGTCCTCGACCAGTCGCAGTTTGATTGCGTCGTCGTCACGTTCGTTGTTCAGCAGCATCCTCACGATCGTATTCTTTTCTTCATTTGGCCGTTTGTGCCACGCCGGACCCGCAACATGTTTGTTGGCCATCAGGTGATCAACGATCATGCCTTGCAGCTTCGTGCGTTTCCCGCGTTCCAGGTTGAAGTGCAATTGTTCCGGTGCAGGAGAGTCGGGGAGTTGACCGAGGAGCTTGCGGATCTCATCGAATTTCAGTTCGCTCTTCTGGGACAGCTTGTCCAGCAGCAGGGCGCGCTCATCTGTGTCGAGTGGCCGTTCCAGCTTTCGCGCGTCATCGATTACGCGCAGGTTGTTGACCTCCTGGAGCAAGCGAAATCGTTGCGCATGCCGATCGCCGCGTGGGCATCGCTTCTGCTTTGGCTCCAGCTCGCAAAGACCCACAACCGACTTCGGCCAATACATGTTGCGTTGGAAGAACAACATGCCGTGAATGCCGTAGCTCTCAATGGACGCCAACTCTGCTGAACGCGGACGAGGCTTACACGGATAGGCGTGCTTTCCCTGCCGCCCGTATCTCAATTCTTCAGTTAGCAGATCGGGGTAATATTTAGCCTGCGCTTCCCAGATTCGTTCAAACTCGCTTTCGAGCATCGACCGTCGCGTGTGCCGATTGCGAATATGGTCATCGGGTTCGCGATGCTCGTGACGAAGAGATACCGTTTTTTCGTGTAAGTACTGGCCCAGTGTTCGCTCTCCGATGGTGTTTGCCAACGTGCTGATTTCCTCCAGCATCCCTTTGACTTCGCTGTCTTGGCGGTCGCGCTTTCGATTGGAGAGGAACCCGCGACGCTGGTTCAATTGGAGCAGCACGCGGCCGATTTCATGCGGAGCGAGTCGTTCACTGAGAGCTCGGACGCGCAGTTCATAAGGATCGAGTTCAAAAAGCCGTTCCTGCTCCGCCGGGTCGGCGGGGAAGAGGCCGACTTGGATCAAGGCGGCTCGGAGTTTTCTTTTTCGAGCGGCGCGGCGTTTAGTTTGTCGCCGCATGCCACGGGCGATGCGACGAGCTTCGTTCCGAGATTTTTCTTTCTTGGTGTCGAAGTTGTCGACGCCTTCGGGGAACACTCGCACGCCGAGGTCGACAATGCGTTGTTCGTCTTCATCGATCAATGCCCAACCAATCGAGTTCGGACCAAGATCCAGGCCTAAAGTCAAACCTGCCATAACTACCCCCTCGCCAAAAAAGTTTTCCAAACTTCGTACTACTCGAAATCAAGCCACTTGACACGAGCAACAGCATACCGCAATATAGTGGGCGTGTAACCTATCTCAGCCCGCGAATCCTTTTCGTAACAAGAAGAGAAATTCGCAGGCACCGCTCTACGGAGCGACCGCCGCAGCTCGCAAGACCTGCGGCTTTTTTCTTTCTTGGGGTGACTCGTGAGTTGTAGCGTGGGAAGCGATCAATCGCAAACGCCGGTCACAAAGGAAGAGAGCACGAAGGTCTACGCAGACCAGTAACACAACTCGTCAACTCGTTCCCAGGCTCCCGCCTGGGAACGCGCTGATCCCGAGGCTCCGCCTCGTGCGCTCCTGCTCTAACTTTTGGCCTGCCTCGGTGGCGGAGGGTTAACGATAGTCCGGTGCGTGAGGCAGTGGTCTGAGTCCATTCCGCGTCTCCAAGTGGGCTTCCGCCCCCTTGGGAGCAGTCCCGAAACAAGTTCCGTACGACGCCCCTGGCACAACCTTCTTCGGCCCCGACCCACCTTTGGCGTGTGCCCGGTCGGTACAACCTCTGCCGGGGCTGTAAAGCCCCGGAATCGCATCAATATCAGCCCGAAGCCCCGATCGGGGCGACATAGCGCACTGCGCGCCCACTGTGTCGCCCCTATCGGGGCTTGAGGCAAGTTGAATGCTCGTTACCGGGGCTTTACAGCCCCGGCAGGAGTTGTGTCAGCCCTATCGGGCTTGTCACACCAATCACGAAGAGACGGTTTAAAGATGGTGAAAGGCTGTCGCACATGTCGGGACTGTTCCTTATCCGTGACGACGAAGATGCGGCTGAGTCGGTGTCGCGCAACAAGTTCGCCAAGTTGACGAACCGCACCGGGGCCGAAGGTCAATTGACCCGCTGTGTAGAAACTCCACGTCGTCCGCATGGTCATTGTTTCTGTACGAGATCTTGGACCAGCTTGGCGACCAGTTCGGGATTATCTTTTGCTTGCAGCTCTTCGATCTTGTCTGGCTTGATTCCGAGAGCCTGAAGATGGGTCGCCAGCGACTTCCAGTGCTTGGCTCGGGCCTTGCCTTCGGACAGATACAGTTCGGTTACGAGTTCCTGAGCTCGCTGTAGCGCAATCCCCTCGCGGTTGTCATAGAAGTTCTTGATTGCCTTTTGTGCAAATTTCGAGCGTTCGGCCATCCTTCTTCTCCGTTATTCTGGCTCCGTATTTCCACAGGCGTTTCGACGCCCAGGACGGTTTCGTTAGTGGGCATACTGGCAGAAATCGCCGACTTCGTAAAGAACGTTTATTGGGCACCGGGCCTTACATATCCTCTTACTTACAGGTTAACGCAAATGACTCCGAGGTTTCGCCAGCGGACAGCGGATTAGCAACGCTTATTTCCGCCGTCGCCACGGGGTTGGCAGCCTCGGAATCACTTGATGTACGTACTTTTCGGTATAGGTGAGAGCTTGATGTCTCGCCCATCATCGACGACGATATACTAGCCCTTGAACAGCACACGATCGAAACGAGAGATCACGCCAGTAATCTTTTCGCTTACACTGGCGGATAAAGCGTTTCACGGCCTCCTCCTACCGATGGCTGAGTGAATAACACCATCGTGAAGGATGAATGCCAATGTTGTAACTCACAACTCATTGGTTGCGGCTTTGCCGCGCTAGGTAAGGCAATGAACAACGAACAACCGGCTCGCAACTTCTGCGGTCGCACGCGGCGCGAATTTCTGTGGCAAACAGGTGCGGGTTTTACGGGCACTGCGCTCGCCGGCCTGCTGGGCGATGACGGCTTTCTCGCCAGCCAAGCGGTCGCTGCTGATGGCGTTTCGCCATGGCATAATCCGCTGGCGGCGAAAGCCCCGCACTTTCCGGCCAAAGCCAAGAATGTCATCTTCCTGTACATGTACGGTGGGCCGAGCCATATCGACACCTTCGACTACAAGCCAGCCATGAAAGGCATGGACAACAAGACGGTCGAAGTGAAAACGTTTGGCCGCGGCGGGCATAAGAATCAAGGTCGAATCGTCGAGACGCGTTGGGACTTCGCCCAATACGGCAAGTGCGGCCAATGGGTGTCGACGTTGTTCCCGCACTTGGCGACTTGCGTCGACGATATTGCGTTCATTTATTCGATGACCGCCGACTCGCCGATTCATGGCTCGGCCATGCTGATGATGAACTCGGGCAAGATTCTCAGCGGCAGCCCCTGCATTGGATCTTGGTCTAACTACGGACTAGGAACCGTTAACGAGAACCTGCCCGGTTTCGTTGTCATGCTCGATCCGCGCGGCGGTCCTATCAGTGGCGCGAAGAATTGGAGCAGCGGTTACATGCCGGCGACGTATCAAGCGACGGTCATGCGGTCGCAGGGAACGCCGATTCTGGATCTCAAGGCACCGGTCGGTGTCTCGCGCGAGATGCAACGCGAAATGCTGGATGCGTTGCGCGAGTATAACGAAGACCATCAACAACCGCGCATCGACAACTCGGATCTGGCGGCGAGGATTGCGAGCTATGAACTCGCCTACAAAATGCAGGCGGCAGCTCCAGAGGCCGTCGACCTGAGCCAAGAAGACGAGAAGACCATCGATCTCTACGGGCTGAACGACAAGAAGACCGAGGTCTTCGGCCGTCAGTGTTTACTCGCTCGGCGAATGGTCGAGCGTGGCGTCCGCTTCGTGCAACTCTATTCCGGCGGCAATCACAACGATGCCAACTGGGATGCTCATGGCGACCTGAAACTCAACCACGATCTGCATGCTGGCGAGACGGACAAGCCGATTGCCGGGCTGCTGAAAGATCTCAAGCAGCGCGGGATGCTGGACGAGACCTTGATCGTGTGGGGTGGTGAATTCGGACGTCAACCGACGGCGGAGTATGCGGAAGGAACGGGCCGCGACCACAACGCCTACGGATTCACGATGTGGATGGCCGGTGGCGGTATCAAGGGAGGCGTGAGCGTGGGCAAGACGGATGAACTTGGCTCGGCTGCCGTCGAAGATCGCCTTCACGTCAAGAACTTGCACGCCACCATTCTCAACCAGCTCGGGCTCGATCCCAATCGTCTCAGTTATTTCTACAACGGCTTGGACCAGAAGCTGGTCGGTGTCGAAGGAGCCGAACCGATTCATCAGATCATCGCGTGAGTAAACACGCCGCCCTTGTAAGTACGCCTCGTCGTCCGCACCGGATGTGAGTAAGCTGTGGCGGGTGGGTGGGTGGGTGGCTGTGGCGGAGTCTTCGACGCCACGGCTGATTGGAGTTCATGGTAAGCCGGGGCTTCGCGGACTCAGCCCCAGCCACCTCCTCGTCGTCCGCACCGGATGTGAGTAAGCTGTGGCTTCGATCGCTGTTTCGACCGGAAGCCGACGAGGTATGGAGAATGTTAAAAGTTGCGACGAAGTTCACTCCGGAAGCACAAGCCTTCGAGACTGCCACGGCGGCGGGGTGCCGCTACGCTGAGTTTTGGTTGGACGCGAACTGGCTGAACCGCTGGCAGGCCGTTGTCGAACTGGCACAACAATACCCACTTGGTTATGCCCTGCATTTTCCCAACAGTGGTGACCTGAGCGACGCCACGTTGCGAGAGGCGGTTCATCTTTATCGCCAACTGAACTGCTCGGCGATGGTGATCCACGCGCCGATGTTGCGGCGTTACGGATCGCCGTTACTGGAACTCGACTCGACGTTGCGGCTTGGTGTCGAGAACCATCGCCTCGACGAGACGGAACTGGAACGCTGGGCGACCGAGAATACATGGTTGACGCTGGACGTCGAACACCTTTGGAAATTCACGCTGCAGGATTCGCCGGTCGATGTGCTATTGGCCGCTGTCGACAATTTTCTGATGCGATTTGGCGACAAGTTGGTTCACGTACATTTACCAGGGTATGCGCCGGGACGTGCTGAGCACCGGCCGATGTACTGTAGCCGCGAAATGGTGTTGCCCGTGTTATCGTTGCTCGCCGATTATCAGTTCGATGGACTGATCGTCAGCGAAGTCAACGCTCAGTTTCAAAACGTCCACGAGTTGCGAATGGACACTTTGTTGTTCGAACGCTGGCAGACACTTCGCCGAGAAGTGACATCAAGAAAGGCATCGCAGAAATCCGTGGGTTGAAACTCACGGCTACCAGCGGATGTCGCTCCGAGGCTGTGGAGAAATCGTAGGGTGCGTGAAATGCACCACAACATGTCGCGAGTGGTGCGTTCCACGTACCCTACATGCTGTGTCGCTAGCAACCAGCGAGAATTCCACTTCCTTGACGAATTGCTTCCGCGTACTCTTCTGACGGACAACGATCGCGAAGACGGGGACTATTCATGGGCGCGGTGATCACGAATGCCATCGGTGGAGCAGTTGCACTGTTGGTGTTGAGTGCCGTATCGGCGGGGGCGCAACAGGACAAGCCTCTGTCCGTCTCTGAGGCGGCGGAAGTGGTGGCGCTGGTCGATCAAGGCGGCTCGAAAGATTTGCTGCGACAGCTGGCACTCGCCGCGATCCCCGAGACTTATGAGAACACCAAGCATTGGGGCGGGACCAAGCGGATGTGGGACGGAGTTCATCTCTCGTTGGACGGGCTGCGGCTCAAGACAAAGAGAAAGTGGCGAGATGCGAACCATGGCACTTGGAAACGCTATCAAGCTTGGCTGATCGATCCGGAAGAACAGTTCGACCTTCGAATCGAGAACATCCGTCCGGCGGAGCAAGGACGAATTGCCTTTGAAATCGCGATCGATGCGAAGCTGGGTTTGTTTGCACGGTTGTCGGAATGGCAGCACGGAGTTCAGCTGATCAGTGTGAGTACTGACGCCGAAGCCGTTGTCCGCATGCGGATGACGTGTGAAGCGCGGATGAAACTGGACTTCGAGCAATTCATCCCCGACTTGGTGATCGAGCCGGAAATCACTTCGGCGGATCTCACGCTAGTCAGTTTCGACTTGCAGCGAATTAGTAACTTGCATGGCCCAGGTGTCGAGCAGCTCGGGCGGAACCTGCACGACGTCTTGCAAGGCGAAATCAACGACCGTCGTCCGAAACTCGTGGCACAAGCCAACC
>CAUJKL010000153.1 GCA_963204995.1 Planctomycetota bacterium
GTTTGATCGCGACTACTATGCACGATCGCCCGTTGATGATCCGCAAGGTCCAGCGATGGGATATCTCAAGGTCGTCCGTGGCGGTGACTGGACATTCATCGGTGAGACTTGCCGCATTAACTATCCTACGACGCCGCCTTCGAAGAGCAGCCGGTTCATCGGCTTTCGCGTTGTTTGTAAGCTGCCGCCGCCTACCGCCGAGTAATGTTGCTGGCTCTCGATTTTCGCAACATTCTCGCCTACCATTCCGGCTTGGCGTAAGCCGCGTCCCAGCAGTTGTGGTGGGCGTCGGAATACACGGTGAATCGTGCATCCGCACCGACTCGCTACAACGACGTGATTTGGATTGTTAGTCTGTCAATCTCGTCTACCTGCCTGACGAGTAGCCACGGTACTTGATTGCGAATTGCCTTAAGGAGGCGAAGCCGCAACAGATCGCTCGATCGTGACGACTGTAGCGGCTGCCACTGTGCCACCCGTTGTCAGGAACAGAAAACGTTTCGCGGTCAAGTTGGATCATGGTCTATACTTGCGTGATCAACTGACAGAACGCAGCCAGTACGATCGCGCACGGACTTCGAGCGTTGCAATTGCGACGTTACTCCTTCTGTGAAGCGGTACGACGTACTCCAGCGTTATTCGAAACACGTTTGGAAGCAGGAGATTCACGTGCTTGGATGGCTAAGGCTCTTTGCGCGGTCGCGCGTTGAGCGGACCCTGTTGTTAAGCCCCGATGAATTCGAAGCTATGCTCGCACGAGAGCGGTCGCGAGCCGACCGCGCACAGTCGTGTTTCTCGGTGTTGACCCTGAGCGTTCCCGCAACGCAACTCCAACAGGCGGATTTGCTCGCAATTGCGGAGATTTTCCGCAAACGCCGACGCGCGACGGACCTCACCGGACGGACCCAGGACGGACACATTGCGATTGTGCTACCCGATACTAGCCACACGCAGGCGGAGGTCTTGGCCACGGCACTCACCGAGGCGCTCGGCGTGAAAGGGATTTCGTTCACTCACACGATTCGCGTTTATCCGGAGTTAGCATCATGAGCGTAGCCGTTGTTACTGGCGCAGCCGGGCTTATCGGCTCTGAAGCGGTTCGGCATTTCGCCGATAAAGGTTTGGACGTCGTTGGAATTGACAACGATATGCGTAGCCGTTTCTTTGGCGAGGAAGCATCCACGGCGTGGCAGCGTCAGCAACTCGAGTGCGATCTTGGCGAGCGTTATCGCCACGTCAACGCCGACATACGTGATACGGATGCCATCGAGTCGCTGTTCCGCTCGCTGGGAAACGAGATCGCCTTGGTCGTACATACGGCGGCGCAGCCATCGCACGATTGGGCTGCGAGAGAACCACATACCGATTTCACCGTGAACGCAAATGGCACGTTGAACATGCTCGAGGCGACGCGCCAATTCGCCTCGGAGGCGGTCTTCATTTTCACGTCGACGAACAAGGTCTACGGAGATACGCCCAATCGCCTGCCGCTGGTTGAACAGGAGCTTCGTTGGGAGATCGATCCGGCACATGAGTTTGCGGGGGGAATCAGCGAGGCGATGTCGATCGATCAAACGATGCACAGTCTGTTCGGAGCGTCCAAAGTTGCCGCGGACGTTATGGTCCAAGAATACGGGCGCTACTTCGATATGAAAACCGCGTGCTTCCGTGGAGGCTGTTTGACAGGGCCCAATCATTCTGGAACGCAACTGCACGGCTTTCTCGCGTATCTTGTGAAGTGTGCAACGACCGGTACTCCGTACACCGTCTTCGGCTACAAGGGCAAGCAGGTTCGTGACAACATCCATAGCGCGGACCTGATCAGCGCCTTCGACCATTTCTTCCGGAATCCTCGCAGCGGCGAAGTTTACAACATGGGCGGATCGCGGTTCAGCAATTGCTCGATGATGGAGGCCATCCGAATCTGCGAAGAGATCACGGGGCAACCGATGAACTACACCTATACCGAGACGAATCGCATGGGTGACCATATTTGGTGGATCAGCGATGTAAGTAAATTCCAATCGCACTATCCGGCGTGGACACTGCAGTACGACGTTCCGCGGATCTGCGGCGAGATCCATGCCAATAACGCAGAACGCTGGATGGAGTCGGTAGCCAGATGATCGATCGCGGCAGACACAATGTGCTCGGCATCATGGTTAATGCCGTCGACTATGAAGCGGCCGTTCGACGAATCGTCGATGCGGCCCAGGCGAAGATTCCGTTGGCTGTATCAGCGCTCGCGGTCCACGGTGTGATGACGGGCGTACGGGATCGAGAGCACCGGTATCGTTTGAACGGTCTTGATCTCATCGTCCCCGACGGTCAACCGGTTCGTTGGGCGTTGAATTGCCTGCATGGCACCAAGCTGACCGATCGTGTCTATGGTCCTACCTTGATGCTAAAGACCTGCGAGCGAGCTGCGGAAGAAGGGCTGCCGATCTTCTTGTTTGGTGGCAGCGAGCAGTTGCTCGCCGCACTCCAAGCGAAACTAATCGAACGGTTTCCCAGGTTGAAGTTCGCTGGGCACCAAGCCTCGAAGTTCCGCCAGCTGACTCCAGAGGAACGAGACACGACGGTCGCCAACATTCGCCAAAGCGGTGCCGCCATCACGATGGTCGGGCTTGGCTGTCCACGTCAGGAAGTGTGGGCCTACGAATTCCGCGACGCGTTATCGATGCCCTTGCTGGCAGTTGGTGCGGCCTTCAACTTCCATGCTGGGCTCCTTCCACAAGCACCACGCATGATGCAGGATTGGGGCTTCGAGTGGCTCTTTCGGCTAGTCGCGGAACCTCGGCGTCTGTGGCAGCGATATCTGCTACTGAATCCGCTATACGCGAGTATGCTCTGCCTTCAGGCACTTCATCTCCGCCGCTTCGATCCCCAAGATGCCATCCGCCCGGATCGTGAAATACTGTACGGCTAGTCGAAATCGACAAAAAAAGCTCGGGTGTTCGGCTTGAACGCCCGAGCTTGTTCATGTTTCCGTTGGCTCACCGTCTCCGCTCTCGGCCGTGTCCGTCGCGATTGGCTCGTCTGGATTTTCCTTCCGCCTTCGACGTGATTCTCTCTTCTCCTCAGACTTCCGTTTCTTTTCCATTTCGCGGCGACGTTTCTCGACGGTATTTTGGTTTTTTGCCAATGGATTCCTTTTATTGATGCGTTAGTCCGTTAGGGCGCACGACACCCCGCGGCGAATCTTTCTCGACACGCCATATCCGTTATTTGATATCAGGCTTCGTGGTGACCGTAAGCTGATACCGCGTAGTGTGTCAGCGATCGGCTTAGTATCGTCGTCCCCGATCACCACCTCGATCTCCTCCTCGTCCGCCGCCGCCACCGCCGTAACCACCACCGCCGCCGCCGCCACTCCGGCCACCGCCGTAACCACCGCGACCGCCACCACCGCCGCGATTCTCACGAGGCTTCGCTTCGTTCACGGTCAGCGCTCGGCCGTCGTGTTCCTTTTCGTTGAGGCCGGCGATCGCTGCTTGTGCTTCGGAATCGTTGGACATTTCCACGAAGCCAAAGCCCTTACTACGACCGGTGTCGCGATCGGTGATAACTTCCGCACTCTCGACGGAACCGAACTGCGCAAACAACTGTTCCAAATCGGAGCTCGAGACGTTATAGCTCAGATTTCCGCAATACAACTTCTTTCCCAACGTAATTCTCCTGTGCGTGGGAATTGCGGCCCGTTTTTCACTTTCCGGTGCCGCAGAGAAAGGGGCTGACATAGGGGCCCACCAAGCGCGACGGACGACAGTGCTTCCGGTGGGCCGGTTGCTTGAGAACCGGCATCGAATACGCGATCGTTCGACAAACCAGCTAAGGTTGTACCCCGAATTCCAGTCGGTGTACACCTCCCCCGCCAGGGCATCAGTCCCCGCCTGTCATTTGTCGCAGGTCTTCATCGCCGCAAAACCGTCGTGGGTCAAGGAGTAAGCACCTTGAAAATGCTCTTTTACTAGCAAATCCCGCTTGGTCAGTTGTTGGAGTGCCGCTTTGTGCCGCTCCAGGTTAGGACCGAAGAAGCACAACATTTCTCCCGGCGTTACCAGAAACTGGCGGAAAGTACGCAAAACCGTCTTCTCGGATGGTGACAACAAAGCTCTCTCCCTCGTAAAGGCTCGTACGATCTGACTCGATCCAACCGTCGGATCGACACAAACAACGATCAGTCGGGGAAGGTGCCGTTGCGATCCGTCGCACAGCGATACCTTCGCAGTAATAACTCAGCGAACTATGCGGGCCGCACGTTTTCGGCGCGTGGACCCTTGGGGCCTCGTCCTTCTTCATACTCGACAGATTGTCCCTCGTTGAGCGCCTCAATGGTAGTTCCCACCAGTGCGGAATGGTGAAAGAATATTTCTCCACCGTTGCCGGCGATAAAGCCGAAACCCTTCTCCGCGATCAACTTTTTGATTGTACCCTGTGGCATTTCCGTCTCCTACGAGAATTGAAACTTTTGGCTGACTGCTTGGCTGCTGAATTTCGACGTGGGCGGCATGTTAGGCGCCGTCGGCGACCCTTGGCCGCTCATTTTGCCGGTTGCGTGGCCCCTTCGTCGATTTGCGCCGCCTTGGACCAGTCGACGAACTCGCTGCCGCTGCTCGCGACGCTTGCGAGTTGGCTTGAACGCGTCGCTTGGGCTGGCCCGGCTTTTTGTTTCCTGGCGTCACACGATTGTGGCTCGAAGCGGTATTCCCACCACCTCGCTGGCCAGCCCCCGAAGTCGCACCCCGCGAGGCCGAAGTGCTTGCCGCGACCGGCGACTTTTCCACGGGAACCGCCTGCCCAGTCAGCTTTTCAATCATGCGAAGTTGCTTCCGCTCTTCGCTATCACAGAACGAGACGGCCATTCCCGCAGACCCCGCTCGCGCCGTGCGACCAATGCGGTGGACGTACGTCTCGGGCGTATCTGGTAAATCGTAATTGATCACATGCGAGACGTCCGAGAAATCCAATCCTCTCGCGGCCAGGTCCGTCGCGACAAGTACTGGCGGCCGCTGGGAATCGAACTCGCGAATGACGGCCAGTCGCCGGGCTTGGCTCTTGTCACCATGAATCGAGACAGCTCGAATCCCATCCCGAACGAGGCCACGTGCGATCTTATCAGCACCTCGTTTGGTGCGGGAAAAGACGAGCGTCTTGGCGCTGTTCGATGCGTTTAGAAACCACGTCAGGGTTGCAGCCTTATCGTGCCGTTCCACAAAGTACACCGATTGGTCAACACGCTCTGGCGTTGAAGCAATCGGGGCAACTTGCACCTCGAATGGACGATTGAGCCACTGGCTCGCTAACTTGCGAATTTCTGGCGGCATCGTGGCCGAGAACATCAGTGTTTGGCGCTGGCTGGGAACTTTCGCGACGATCTTGCGGAGATCGTGGATGAATCCCATGTCGAGCATCTGATCGGCTTCGTCAAGGATCAAAATCTCGACCGAGGAGAGTTCGATGAACCCTTGCCCAATGAGATCCAGTAAACGCCCCGGTGTCGCCACCAAGATATCGATGCCGCTTTCCAATTGTCGAACTTGTGGCCCCTGCCGAACGCCGCCATAAATGACGGTATTTCGAAGTCCCGTGAAACGTCCGTAGGTCGTTAGGCTTTCGCCGATTTGTCCCGCCAATTCGCGAGTGGGCGACAAGATCAGACAGCGAATTGGTCGCGAACCGCTGCGTTGCCGACGACGAGTCGCTCCGGTTGGTTCGGCGGCTGGCTTCATCAGCTGCTGTAATGTTGGCAATGCAAAGGCCGCAGTTTTGCCGGTTCCCGTTTGGGCACAGCCCACCAAGTCGCGGCCTTTAAGGATTTGTGGAATGGCTTTCTGTTGAATAGGAGTGGCTTCTTCGTAACCCGCTTCCTGTAAGCTTCGGAGTAGAGGTGTACAGAGCGAGAGGTCATCAAACTTCATAACGGTGGCTAACTTTCGATAGAGAACTGCGTCGAGCGATGCCGGAAGGCCCCTACTCGGTGATTACTGCAAGCTCACAATGGTCAGAATCGGGCAAATGGACTGACGACGGCGCAAGCCTAGAGCGGAAAAACATCCGCCGGTTGGCAGCAATGTGATTCAGGAGCAAGAGAATCAGTCGCGGTCGAAAGTAAGATACCAGGACGCACAAGTCAGTCATCTTGCCCGATGAGGCGTCCAGGTGCCGCAGTCTCGAAGTTGAACGAACACAACACAATACAGTGTGCCGGTCTCGCACCTACATGACACCAGAGTAGCACACGTGCCCGCCACGTCAATGCCAGGCGACGAGCTGCTGCGTCAGCTCGCATCAGGCTCGCGGCAAATGACTATAATCTGACCAAGTAACGGACCACTTTGAATTCAGAACTTGAAAGGAATCAAATCATGCCTCGATTAGCCAACTTCTTGATCGCGCTGTCGCTGACGGCACTCGGCTCAAACGCCTTTGCGGAGCGAGCTATTCCGCTACACATCGCGATCGATAAAGGACTCGTCAGCGTGACGGTCAACGGGCGCGGATCGTCGACCGGCGACTCGGTGCAAGTGACTGTGCAACGCACTACGACGGGAACTGTCAGCGTCGACGTCGTCCCCGGCACGGTCATCGAAAGCACTTCCGGTGACGTGCAGAGCATGGCGATTGGTGGCGTCAAATACGAACGTATCGGCAACGGGTATTACGAGGCAGAGTCGATCGAACTGACCGATGACAAGCAGCACGTTTACATTCTGCAGGGCTTCTGTCGCGATTTCGGCAAACCCACCCCGCAGTCGAAAAGCACGTTCAATGTGACCCCGCCGGATGCAGCCAATGCCTCGGTTCTGGTCCAAGCCAAGCGAGTCGGTGCGTCGACGAAGCTGATTCAGGCTGCCATCTGGATTCAACGCAGCAACGTCAGCGACAAGGAAATACAGCAGGCGTTCCCGATGACCCAGGACGAAATTCAAGCCGCGCGTCAGCTGTTGGTGTCGATCGAGCAACCGGAAAGCACGGTGGATGTCCAATTACTAGTCGACAAACTCCGCTCAACAATCGGCGACAGGCTCGCGGAACGGCGAGCGAATCGTGCTCCGAAGGCTCGTGACTTACAGAACCGAGGGGCTACACCTCGCGTGCTCGAACGACTGCGAATCGCCTCCGAAGGAGTGCAACTTGAAGTCTTCGACAAAATCAAAGTCGCGATTGAGAATTAAACCCTCGCGCGATCAAAGCCGTCAAAACGGTTGATGAGTCGAGTGCGACGAGTCGCGTAACGCCAACTCGTGAGCCGAACTCGCCCTGATTCTATCATCGGCCCGCTACGTACCGGTTCGTCGCTGATGAGCCGCTGTCTGGACGATCATCCGCAAGCGATGTGCCTGTGCGCAGCGGAAATCAATCGCGTCTTGTTCCACGACGACTTGGTGGCGTTGCACTTTCGGCGAATGAGTCGGCCCGGCTTACCGCCGCAAAATGCTGTCGAGTTGCTAAACGGTCGAAAGCAAGACGACATCGGCAGCGCGTCCAGTTGGTATGCCGATAGCCAACAACATTTTTCTCGGTTGTACAACAAACCAGAATTGTGGGCCTTACGCATCGGGGCGCGCGAGCTCCCGAGAAGCGTGTTACGCTACGGTGCTCTTCGGGCCAGGATGCATTGTTGTTCATTCGGTCTTCCGCGTAGCACTCGAAGCATTGGCCCGACATCAGCGGTGGTCCCAGTTCCGCTGGCGTGGCAACACGCCGCAGCGGGTACATCGTCGCGTCTGCGGGGAAGAAAAGCAACGAGCAACCACTCGTCAATCGAGCCCGTCTGCCACATCGATGAGCCCTGAGATGTTTGATCGTTCCCGCGCTGAGCTGGTGGGCAGGTAGCCTTCCAGAAATGCGAAGGATTTCCACTCGCGCGCGTCGAACGCACGCTTCAAACTCTCCCACAAGCGATCGCATGCGTGAAAGATCTCGGCTTTGCTCTCGACGAACGCGGATTGCAATCTTTGCCGATTCCGACTGATGCAGGAGAAATATGACGCAAGTAAAGACCATCTTAGATCGTCGCCCGCGTGTTGCTGGGCTGAATGGTCGTGACACAATGCGGAAATGTGACCTATCCAGAATTGCTCTGCGGGAGTGGTGACCGAACTCCACAACTTGGCCAGTGCCTGAAGTGGCATTTCCGTCTCATTTGGGAAATCAATGGCTTCGTTCTTTATCGCGGTAGAGCTTTGTTCAATTCGCTCCGACCAGCGGATGAATTCCTGCGGATCTATACTAGCCGCAGGAAACTCGTTCTGTACTGAATCGGCGAAGCGATGCAAGCAGAAGAAAGGAAGTACCACTGCGTAAGTCGCAACTAGGCCCCCCGTACCATCCAACAGCTCGCACAGTGCGGTGTCGATCTCACTTTCTTTGAGCACGTACGCTCACCCTTTTTCAGAATCGGGCGCCGACCGCCGACGTGGAAAACGGGTGAGCAAACCACGTCGGTCGATCAGCTACGCGGTAGCGAACCGCAAGCCCGATGTTTCGTTGTTGATGTTACCCTACCTGTCGCATGATTTCAGCAGCCTTCGACAAATCCCGTTCGGCATAGATTTGGGTGACGTTGGCGTTGCTATGTCCAAGTGTCACTTGAGCCGCTTCTAGCCCAAACTGCCGCCGGATCTCGGTCGCAGCCGTATGGCGTAGCGGGTTAGGGCTCCACCGATTCTCGCTCTGCCATTTCTTCAATGCTTCACGTTCCGTTGACGTCAACCGTTCTTGCCCTTGCTTCGCAGTTTCTTTCTCCAATCGTGCGAGTGGGGCCGGGGCCGGGAATGCGGAATCACAAGCCCGATGAATTGCACGACGATAGCTGTCGTTGGTGTAACTGTCGCCGGCCGGCCGTTTTCGGTTGCGAGTTCGGCACGTTCCTGGACGATTGCCATACTTGAGCGGTGTCACCCGTTGTTCGTGAGCCTCCCGCCGCCGCTTTGTTTCGCTGTCGGCCGGGCAGAAGCAATACGCTTCAACGTCACGCAACAGGTACGGCCGCAAGGTGTCTTGAGCCTTGGGGCCGATAACGATGATACGATCCCTGTCATGGTGTTCCGTGTTGTGGCTTTCCGGTCGATACGTCCAGACATCGCAGCCGGTGTCGATGTCGCAGCGCCGCAGAATGCAGACTTCACCCGGCCTCGCACCGGTGAGCCGCTGAAATCGCACCATATCAGCGACGACGGCCGGTAGATGTGGCACCGTCTGTTCAACCACATTGTCGGCAACCGGTGGAATTGGGGCCGTCTCGTGGGCTTCTGTGCGTCCCTTCCGCAAACCGTCAACGGTGGTGAGCCGTTGATAGACCTCGTAAGGGATCATCTCGTTCCCAGCCGCCCACTTAAACATCCGGCGGATTCGGTGTAGATGGTCGTTGATGTAGCGCCGGCTTGAACCCGTTTCAACCATCTGGGACTGTAACGCCTTCAACGCCAACGGGCCGAATTCGATAACTTGAGTATGCGTGTAAGATGCCCGCACGAGCTTCAACATTGCCTTGATACCGTAGATGGTATCCGTTGGCTCACCGTGCTTGACGTAGTAACCGGCCGCAAACTTACGGTAGGCGTTCATCATCACAGCCATCGTCAACGTGCTGTGCTGACCGGTTTGAGGCAGCCGCCGGCCGTTTTGCTGCCATTCTCCCACGAGGCGGTCATACTCCCGCCGGCTTGGTAGTGAATCGAAGGGACCGAGATAAGATAGAAGTCTTGACCGCCAAGCGTGACGACGGCTTGCCCACTGGCTTTGTGGTGACGGTATTTCGGCGCGGAATTGCGGAACTCCCGTTTTTGGTTACCAAAACGGTAAATACCGTTTTGCGCCTTGAACAACGGGCCGCACTGCCGACCATCGGCAGGTATCAAAAACTCTTGATTTGGCAGGATTGATTTAGGTCTAGTCGGGCCGACAAGATTTGAACTTGCGATCTCTTGGCCCCCAGCCAAGCGCGATACCAGGCTTCGCTACGGCCCGCAGCGGAACGTGCCTATTCTAGTAGCTACCTCATGCGACGACTAGCCCGCAAAGCCATCGATGCGACTGCCGCAGACAGGTCAGCGTCGAGGAAATGACCGAAGGTGCGCTCGATTCCGGTTATCGACGTGCCTGCCAAAGTGGCTATTTTTGCAATTGGTTTGCCGCCGACTCGCGAACTCGTGAACCTTCATAGCTCACGGCTTTCGCCCCGAACGAGCTGACAACTTGTGTACCAGCATCTGCGTGGCATTTTGTAATAGACTCGGTTGAGAGGGTCGTCGCGGCGAATCTCTCGTTTTTCTGGCGGCAAATCACAGCCTCGGAGTGAGATGCTGAACCCGCGGTCACGCCTACGCAC
>CAUJKL010000154.1 GCA_963204995.1 Planctomycetota bacterium
ACGACACTTGTCGTTCCGCCGTCGCTAACGCGCCGACTTGTCGACTCGGTGCAACGCGTGACTTCACTTGCTGTCGCTCGGCTGATCGACCAGCTCGTGGGCTTTTTCCGTGGCCCGACCGGTAAGCTCTGCGGCCTTGTCCTTCACGATCTCGGCATCTGCTTTGACTTTGTCGGGGTCCACGGTCAGGTTGATGTCGACCTGATGGCTTTCCGCGTTGGGGCTTTGACTCGACACGGCAAACCAGTTCCGGTAAAAGCCGATGGCCACGACACAGAGCACCACCACAATCAGAAACGCAAACAGTCTGTTCATCACTCAACTCCTTTTTCCTGGGCACGCGAGCAAACTCGTCATTCATTGCAAAGCGCATAAAAAACCGATGTGGCGCAACACCCGGAGGTGATTCGCCACATCGGTTTACCTTTTAACAAGCTTCGCTACTCCCATGAAGGAGCCGGCAATTCCTCCAAAGCCGAGCAATCCGAGAATCAACGCGATCACAAGCAAAGTAATGGCTAAGTTCAACATGGTCAGGTTCTCCAATGAAAAAGAGGTGCTGGTTTCGCCCTTACCAGCCGGGCTCGTAACGAACAATTTGACTTTCGTGGGATCAGGTTAGGGCTTTCCCTTGCCCTTTCCCTTTCCTTTTGGCCGATCCTTCGGTTCAGCTTTTGGTTCAGCTTTTGGTTCGACCTTTGGTTCGACCTTTGGTTCTGCCTTTGGTTCTGCCTTTGGCGTGGCCTTTGGTACGGCTTTCGGCTTATCTCTCGGTGCCCTTTTGGGTTCTACCTTCGGAGCATCCTGTACTTTGGGAAGTGCGGGACTCGTGTCCGCAGAGTTTCCGCGACGTCGCGGCGTCGGTATGAGCTTGGAATCTAGTTGTGGTTGCACATGTGACCGTGGCGGGCGGTGGTTCTCGCCGAATTCGTCCGCTCGCCTCGCCACGAACGGAGATTTGGGCAACTTGACGCGACTCGATGCGTCTCCTTGGACAGACGAGGTGGCAGTTGGGTCGACCGTTCTGGCCTCCAACTGCTGACGCTGTTCGCGTTGCGATTGGACTTCAACTCCGCGCCGACCGAATTGCTGACGGTCATCGTCGCTCACTTGCTGGAATCGTATCGAACTTTCTTTGGTCTTCCTGAACTGGTCGAGTTGCTGTGCGATCACGCTCGCCATGTTCTGCTGCGGTCGGTCGTTCCCGCCTTGCCGCTGTTGCTGTGCCGCAAACGTTCGTGGGGGCCGTGCCTCTTCATGGTCGTGGCGGTGAGTAAAGTCGGCTCGCACTTGGCGATTCCATTGATCGTTGTTGCGATGTTGGTTCCTTCAGGACGCTGTTCTGGCGGCAGTTCTTCGATGGCGGCTGGTGGCATCTTCGGCGTCACGATGCCCGGTTCGGGATCGAAAGTCACCGTTTCCGCAAAGGCTTCATGCACCGGCCCGCGCGTGAGCACTTCCATGCCGTCGTTAACTTCTGTCTGGGCTCTGGGCACACCATCTACTTGGCCCCACGCCACGACCGTGCCCATCAGGGCGGCGATCAGGCAGTACACGTAAACCTTCATGATTGTTTCCTTGGAGCGTGTGAGTGACGAAGCAGCAGGCGCTGGCCAAAGACCAGCGCCCGGTGCAATCGCAATAAGCGAGTTCATTAGAAAAAGCCGCCGACGCTGACGCCGACGCCGCCATAGCCGCGAGGACCATAGCCGTAGTTGCCAACGCTGACGCCAACGCGAGGACCGTAGCCGTAGTTGCCGTAGCCTCCGCGATAGCCATAGCCCCGGTAGCCATAGCCACCGTAGCCGTAGCCTCCGTAGTTTCGGTAACCGCGAGTGCTATAGCCGCGATTGCCATAACCGCGATTGCTGTAGACACGACCGCTGTAGCCGCGCGAGCTATAGCCCCGGGTCCACCGGCCTCGGGCTTGCGTTTCCGTTGTGCCGAGGATCAGCGTGAATGCCGCGGCGAGCACGGCGATGGACAATAGTTTTTTTCGAGACATCGTAGAGTTTCCTTGTAAGGGAGACGAACATGAAAGCCCTCAACGGGCCGAGACTTCTGTGAGGAACAAACCTCCAGGAATCATTACTCAACCAACTTCAATATTTACTTCGATCCTCTCGGACTGGAATTCCGAGGCTGCAAACGCCTCGCGCATAGCGGCCAGCGCCAGTTGTTTGACGTCATGCGAGTTCGAGCGGCCGCTGACGATAATGCGCCCGTTAATGGTCTCGACCCGCAGGTTTTGTACGCGACCACCGGTTCGTCTGACGATCGCAGATTCCATGCGGCCGGTTTGTTCTGCCAAACTGAAACGCTGCCGGGGATGCGCTACCAGAGTGCGAAGCTTGGCCGCCAATCGATCGGGGGCCAGCGGCTTGAGGTGAAAGCTACTGACCGGAAACCTCGCCACACGGCTCAAGGCATCCGATTCGTGGTGTGCGGTCAGAACCATGACGGGGATGGTCGCCAGCCGAGAATCCTCGCCCATCATCGCCAGCACTCCGTCGCCTCCGCCCCACGGCAAGTGTGGCTCGAGCACGAGAACATCGGGCACGCGTTCGCGCAGCCGGGCAACGCAATCCAAGCCACTGCCGGCCGTGACCACATCGAAGCCCCCTTGCGCCAGAGGCTCTCGATATACGGGCCGAAGCTCCTCATCGGGATCGGCGATCAAAACACGAATGGGCTTCGAACTATTCAACCGCAGTTGCAGTACAGCATTGTCATTCATCGTGGAATTCCCTCCTTGGTTATCAAAATCTGTCGTGCCTATTGAACTGCTCGTTCCAGTGACATCTCGCGATGGATGCCCGCATTGATGCGGGAGTGATCGTCGATTGGCGAACTGAAATCAAATGCGTCCCATCAGCAACAGCACGACAAGGATCACGACAACCAACCCCAGTCCGCCACTAGGACGGTAGCCCCAGCTGCTGCTGTGAGGCCAAGTCGGCAACGCGCCCAAAAGCATGAGGATCAACACGATCAGCAAAATAGTCCCTAACATCGCAACCTCTCTTGATCAAAAACAAAACACGTTCAGCATGGGCGATTGCCGCAGGCCGCCAACCGTAATTACGCCAACGTTCGGTTCGCGATGAACCGATAACCGATCAACAACAGCAGTGCTCCGCCGACGGCTACCATCAAGCCGCGAATATCGAAGCCGCCTATCCCTCCGTATCCAAGTGACGAGGCGACCATCCCACCCACCACGGCTCCCGCAATCCCCAGCAGGATCGTCACGATGACCCCGCCCGGGTCCGGGCCCGGCATGATCCATTTCGCGAGAATTCCGGCAACCAGCCCAAGTACGATCCATGACAAGATTCCCATCGCCGTTCTCCTATAAAGCTTTTTCGCTATCGCCGCGCTCGATCGAGTCACGGTCGTAGTCGGTATTTGGACCAGTCGCCGGAGTTAGCAGAAACACTTGCACCACTGCACCGGTCGCGAACACGTGGACGATTGCGCCGGTCGCGGTTTCAACTTCCACCACCGCTTCACGCACCTGCCGACCGGTAATCCGCTGAATCTCTTTTCGCATCTCATCCGTCGAGTCCGCAAACAGCTGACGATGAAACTCTTGTACCTGAGCGGAGCCTTTCGGGGTCCGGGCCAGCGCCTTTTCGGCCGGCGTCAAGGCCTCGTGCAGGGTGAAGATCAGCGTGTCGTCGCTGAGCACGACGTTCACGGCGTTGGGAGCGTGGCCCGTCCGCTGCTC
>CAUJKL010000155.1 GCA_963204995.1 Planctomycetota bacterium
GCCGTCGCCGTCGTCACGCACGGCGATCAGATCGGGATGGTTGTCGCTGATCACGACGACTTGCGGATCGATGCCGTACCGCTCGTAAAACGCGAGCGGCAAGCGAAGCGTCGGCTGATAGATATACGTGCCGGCCGGAGCCGTGCGCAGCAACTGCAACGTGGAGTTCCAATCGAACCGACGTGTGTGCAGCTCGCCATCGCCCGGAGCGACAAACGCCTGCTGGCCGAGATACTGCTCGACGACCGTCTGTTCCCACACGAAGCCGCTTTCGAGTACGGCCTTGATCAGCGGGCTATGATCGAACGCGGGCGTGGGCAGTTGTTCGTCGCGCCGCGTCTGGGGGCTGGCGGCGTTGAAGCGAAGAAACCGCTGGCAATCGAGAAAGAAGTAGCGGGCAATTCCCGACGGGCTAATACGAAACGGCGGCGCGGCCACCGGCATCTGCAACGAGACACTCATTGTCACACTCGCCTGTGCATCCATCCCAACCCAGACTGCTGGGCGTCCCACCCAACGTCAATCCATTCCAGGTCGCGTTGCTTAACACTATATCATGGATGAGGTTACACGACGAGTGCGTTCGGTGTGCCACTGGGCGGGGTGGCCGCACTCCCGCCGCGACTGCTATTGTGACGAGCCCGCGCGCGCGGCAAATAATGAGTCTGCGGTGTTCCCGGCAAGTCATGTCGGGCCTCGTGATGTGTGGTACTGCAAGTCCAGGGCGATGCTTCGATGGTCTCCGACTGTTCCCAACAAACGGGTCATCCATCCGACTCCGAATCAGGCAGCCGGTCGGATCGCTCCGTGCCGATCGGCCGCATTCGCGAATATGACCTGCTCGAACAAATCGGCCAAGGCGGGATGGGCACCGTTTACAAAGCCTCGCATACGATGCTCGACCGCATTGTGGCGGTGAAGCTGCTCCCGTCCGAGCGAATGAACGATGCCGAGTCGGTGTCGCGGTTCCGCCGCGAGATGAAAGCCGTCGGCAAGTTGCAGCATCCCAACATCGTGCAAGCCTTCGATGCCGGCGAAGTACGGGGCGTTCACTATCTGGTGATGGAATACGTCGAGGGTCTCGACGTGGCCGCGTTGCAAGAGCAGCACGGTCGGTTACCGATCGCGGATGCCTGCGAGATCATTCGGCAAGCGGCCTTGGGATTGCAACACGCCCATGAACACGGGATGGTTCATCGTGATATTAAGCCCAGCAATTTGCTACTCTGCCGTAGGATGGACGCCCACGTCCGTCCTCCTTCATCTGAGACACCTGTAAAATCCGGCTCGGACGAGGGCGTCCAAGCTACATTGAAGATCCTCGACCTCGGTCTGGCGTTGCTCGGTGATGCCGACCGCGCCGTCTCGCGGAACCTGACTTCCACGGGCCAGATCATGGGGACGCTCGACTACATGGCCCCCGAGCAAGCCGACGACACGCACGCGGTCAGCATCCGCGCCGATATCTACAGCCTTGGTTGCACGCTGTACGCGCTGCTGGCTGGCGAGCCACCGTTCGGCGGCGAGCGGTATACGACTCCCGTTCGCAAGCTCGCCGCGCACATGCAAAAGCCCGTCCCACGAATCCGCGATCGGCGTGACGATGTCCCAGTGGAACTGGTGACGATCCTGATGGTCAAGTCGCCGTTCTTATCGACCGACCGGAATCATCGCGACTATCTGAGGCTGAACCCGGCGGCAATCCCCAAAGACACCGATGGACACCCGATGCAATATGGTGCCCTTCCCCTCGGCCCCGCACCGCCCGAAGGCGATTGGTTCACGCGGCTGCAAGATCGCTGGAAGGTGGCGCAGGAGGATCTGAAGCGGTTGCAGGAGTGACCTTTGGAGTGCGGCGACTTGTCGCCGCTTTCCCCTTTTGGGCGCAGCCCTTTGGCCGCGCGGAGGTTCGCGCCGTCTGAAACCGTCGGGGAAAAAATACCAAAGCGGTGACGAGACACCGCACTCCACAATCGCCCACCCGAAGGCGATTGGTTCACGCGGTTGCAAGATCGCTGGAAGGAGGCGCAGGCGGATTTGAAGCGGTTGCAGGAGTGACCTTTGGAGTGCGGCGACTTGTCGCCGCTTTCCCCTTTTGGGCGCAGCCCTTTGGCCGCGCGGAGGTTCGCGCCGTCTGAAACCGTCGGGGAGAAAATACCAAAGCGGTGACGAATCACCGCACTCCAAAATCGCCCGCCCGAAGGCGATTGGTTCACGCGGCTGCAAGATCGCTGGAAGGGCGGCGCAGGCGGATCTGAACAGTAGCCATCTCGTTCCGGGCGGGGTGGCAATGGCGGACAATTGACGCAACATCCAGCCGACAGCCGACGTGACGTGCCGCTACAATTACGTCCACGGTAACCAAGGGTGTCCATCGAATCGCGGGAGCATGCAGGGAGTCGCTTGATGGCCAAGCGGGACAGAGCCGCAAAACATGTTTCCAGAAAACGGCTCGAGCAATTGGTGCGGCAGTTCAAGGAGAACGGAGTCAAGGTGCTGCTGGAGCATCCGGAGAACGTGCGGGAGTTGATCGGCATGTTGTCAGGCCCCTGGCGCGACCGAATCGATTTCGATCACATGAAATTGGTCAAGACGACATTCATCCGCCGCGACTTCCGACACGTGGAGTCGGACATCGTGTTGATAGCCCCTTTGCTGGACCGGCGCGGTCGCCGGACCCGCAAGAAGCTGCTGGTCTATGTTTTGATCGAGCATCAATCGGAACCGGACAGGTTGATGCCGCTGCGGATCTTGGATTACGTCGTGCAGATTTTCAATTTCCAACTGCGACAATGGACCGGCGCGCACGATTCCGCTTCTACCGTCCGTCTGCAACCGGTGCTGCCCCAGCGCGATTACACGCTAAGTCACTTACCGAACAGGACTTTCCCGAAATAAACTTCATCCCAGCCGGCAGTGAGTCTCTTGTTCTTGATACCAACTTTGGCAGTCGACTCGTTTTTCAACGGACTCAAGGCAGTGCGGCGAAGGATGCTGAAGTTGGTATCGGCGTGTCCTTTGCGGAATCTCGATTGATCTTCGTCGAAGGTGACGTCCAGTTGCCAATGCAAATTGTTCTCGACGCCCCAGTGACTGCGTACGGCATCGGCAAAACGGCGACCGGATAGATAACGACTCAAAATGTAATAGCGGATGGCGATACACATCGTGCCGTCGCGGATCGTGTTGTTGATCGCGATCCCAATCGCCTTCAAGTTCTTCCAACGACCCGCATCCGGAAGATCCTCCGATACCGGACAGATCAAGTAGTTGCGCAAGTCTTCGCGACCGTGTGCGTTCTCTTCCGTCTCGAATCGTCGCACCGGATAGCGTGCGAAGTCATCCTCCAAATGGTCATTGAAGAAAGCGACAAGTCCTTCATACAACGTGGGCTGATTTCCTTTCGCTGCCAAGCGGTAGTCTGCCTTGGCGTCAACAATCTTCGCCGCGATTTCCGTTTGGCAACCCCGACCAAGCCAGCGGCTCGGTGCCCGGTCAATCGCGACCAAAGCACCGGAAATCTCGATCAATTCAAGCAGTTTGGGGATCGCCGTAATCTCATTACTCTTCGCATCGACGACGACTTGCCCGAGACTGATATGATTGGCGGTGGCCCGTGCGCTGACCATGTGAATCGCCGATTTGCCACTGGCTTTGTCGTAGCTGCGACGGAGCGTCTTCCCATCGATCGCGACGATTTGTCCGTCACTGATCTCTTGCAGAGAAGTGATCCAATTCAGTAAGCACTTTTCAAATTCCGCAGGTCGAATGTGAGCGAGGGTGGCATTGAAGCGATCGTGTGAGGGAATCCCCGCTGACAAATCAAGATGCTTCGCGAACCAATCTTTCTTGGTTCGACCAAACTTCGCAATCGCTGCGAAATCATCCGCTCCACGGCTCACGGCACTGACCACAATGAAGAGAATATTTTGAAGCGGATAGATAGGTTCACCTCGTCGGGGCTCCGTCACCTCGGAGAAGTGATCGATAAAACTGGCGAAGGTGGCCGTCGCGCGAAACTTCTTCGCAGCGATTTTTACGGCTCGGCGCGACAGATCCGATCGTTACTAATGGTAGGGCGGCAAGGCCGCAGCGGGCACCGACCGAAGGTTGGTCGGCCCAGGAGCTGTGAACATGGCACTTTGCGACGGCTCGGTGCGTTCGGTGAGTTATACCATCGATTCAACAACCTTTAAGTCGCTGGGAAGCCGTTCAGGAGGTGAGATCGTTGGCGATTATTGAGCACCGACCGGCGTTGTGGATTTCGACAAGCGGTCGAGAATGGGTTCCTGCGGAGGCAGCCCTGTGCAACTGCGAGCCCCGCGAGCAACTCACGCAACATGAGCCATGGGGCGTCCGTTCTAGTTTGCAACAACGATCGATACGGGCACGCAGATGCCCCCTGATTTCGGAGCATGAGGCGCTCTGGGTACAATCAGTGACGGCGAAGTCGTATCGGATTTTCGAGATGCGGCGATACTCGGGAATCGTTGATCGATCCGTAGTCGGGCGGTACGCTCGAATGCACTCCTTGTTCGCCACGCGATCGGCGAACCCGCGGTGTCTCCGCGCCGCAAGGGGTCCATGTGCCGTGAAGGAACAACCTAGAGCCGGGGTGACGTCACTAAGCTTGTTGGAGCGGGCTAAGAACGATGACGGTGATGCGTGGCAACGGATCGTCGAACTCTATGCACCACTCATTTCAATCTGGTGTAAGCACGATCATAAACTGCCCGAAGACGTGAGCGACGAAATCACCCAAGAGGTGTTGACGCAACTCCTCAAAAGCCTGCCCGCTTATCAAGCCCAATCATTTCGCGGGTTCCTGAGGACGATGACGAGAAACAAAGTGGTGGACTGGATTCGCCGCGAACAGCGGCATGAAGCCCAAGGTGCCGGTGGCACAACAGCCCTGCGCGGCGTAGCCCAACTGGCCGACCCGTACTGCGACGACGACGTCTCAGATCATCCCACTCCCTCTGAACAGGCCCTCCTCGTACGCAAGGCATTCGAGCAACTCGAATCCCGATTCGATTCGACGACGATTGAGGTCGTGAAATTGGTCTGGATCGAAGGGCAGCGAGTAAAAGACGTCGCCGAGCAACACGGAATGACTCAGAGTGCCGTGAGCGGTCGCTTGAAGCGAGTTAAGCAAGCACTCGCAGTCGAACTAGACGGGATTCTCGATTTGTAGACGAAATGGCGGGAGTAAAATGTCAAAGGCAAAAGCAAAATGCAATCGCGTCGCGGAGACGGAGTGCCCAGACGAAGCCACTTTGGCCAAATATTTCGCCGCGACCACGGACACTGAATTCGACGCGGAGCTCGAGCAACACATCGAGAATTGCCACCGCTGTCGGGAATCGCTCGACATTCTGGAACTGGAAAGTGACGCATTGGGTGAAAAGTTGCGTCGAGCGGATCAGCTGGAGCCACACTTTTCTGAAACCAGCCGCAGGGTCGACGCAATTCTTGCGCGAGCGAAGCGTGATTCGATCGGTACAAGCGAAGACGCACAATCAAATGACGGGTCACGCGTTAGACCTACCGGAAAGTTTCATGTTTCGACCGAACTACGGATTGGCGACTTTCACGCCGAAGGTGGGCTGGGACAGGTCTGGACATCCACCGACAGCTTTGGGCGAACTCTAGCTCTTAAAGTGATCAAGCCCGCTCGGGTTCGAGACCCACTGGTTCGACGTCGTTTTCTTCAGGAAGCGAGATTGACCGCGCGGCTAACTCACCCCAGCATCGTGACCGTTCATGGAGCGGGGACGAATGAACGTGACGAGCCCTTCTATTCGATGAACTTTGTGGACGGAGTCACGCTGGAGAGCGTCATCGAGACGCGTACCAAGACAACAGTTCAACTTCTGCAAAGTTTCATCGACGTTTGCAACGCCATTCAATATGCACATGAAAAGAACGTCATTCATCGCGACATCAAACCAAACAACATTCTGCTGGGAACGCACGGCGAAACGACCGTCGTGGATTGGGGGTTGGCGAGATTCGTGGACGATGCTGGCGAGGCGAGCGAAGATTCGACGATCGCGGAATCTGCTTCAACGCTGTCCCCCATGACACAGCATGGGTCGAGGTTGGGCACACCTCAGTACATGAGTCCCGAACAGGCGTCCGAAAACTCCGCCGCCGTCGTTGGACCGTTAAGCGACGTCTATAGTCTTGGCGCAACGCTCTACGCGATTCTTACCGGCAAAGCGCCTTTCGACGGCAGCGACACGAAGGAAATCTGTGAGAAGGTGCAGCGAGGTGACTTCGTGCCGCC
>CAUJKL010000156.1 GCA_963204995.1 Planctomycetota bacterium
TGTTTCTCGCAATGCGTACTGCTAAAGGTGAGCAAGCGGATGGAACTCTTTCGTTTACAGCGTCGCTGCCCGTCACGATGCGGCGTGTCGCCACGGTGCGAGTCGCGGGAGCAGTCGCCTTACTTGTGACGCCGGTACTCGTGGCAGCGGTCGTTCTGTCGCTCGCTCTTGCCACCGGCCTTGTCGAACAGGCGGCACCTCGTGGTGGTCAAGCGGTCCGGCGACTAACGGAACGCGACGCCGCATCGTTGTTCACCGCGTTGGAACAGCTTTGGAGCGTCGCCGCAATCGCCATTCTCGGTGGAGCTCAATACTTATTACTGCTCTCCCTGTTCGGCTGTTGGGTGCGTACTCAGGCTCGTATTGGCTTGTTGGGGGCAGTGATGGGGTTTGGATCGCTGGTCGCGAGCGGTCTGTTCTGGTATGGCGAGCGAAGACCTTACTTACAACTGGCATACGGAGCCGTATTTCCTCAGTCGTTGGTGGTCCATTGGGGCTTCGGCGCTGAGCACGGTGGTTACACGGATCACGAGTTAACTCCGTTTCGTTGGATCGCCCTGTGTCTGGCGATTCCGTTGCTCGTGATCATCGCTCGACTGTTCGTTACTCAATACGGATTTCTCCGCGACTCGGCGAGCGCGACTGCGAAGCCGAGACGGTTTCGTTTCATCACTCCCCCGCTCTGGTCGCACATCCCAGTTCCGCTGCCAAGCCGATGGCTCGCGCTGATCTGGTTCGAGTTGCGCCAATCGTTGCCGCTAGTGTTGTCGGGACTGCTGCTGGCTTTGCTGATGACAGTCGCTTCCGTAGTCATCGAACCTCGAGATGAATACTCAACGGCAGAGTTGTTTCGAGCCGACATGCCGCACTCCATCGCTATTTTGGGAATGCTGTGGGCTGTAGTCGTTGGATCGGGCCTCTATGCGGCGGAACTTGGTTCCGGGTTAGGAGGCTTCTGGAGGTCGCGACCCATTTCATCGGGCATGTGGTTTTGGTGCAAGTTCGTGGTCGGACTCCTCGCCGTACTCGGCGTGCTGGATGGTGTAACGATCTTGATCTCCTGGGACGCCCCGCGCGAGTTGCCGACCGAAGGCATGAGTTGGGCCTATCTCGCCTGTTTTCCGATTATTCATGCGCTCATGTACGCCCTCTCGGTGCTCGGAACATGCTGGCTTCGCCGGCCCGTCATCGGTGGTTTCTTGGCCCTGTTCGGATACACCGTGCTGACAATTGCCATCACGACGTTTCCCATGACCGATCACCTGGAGCCGTTCAATGTCTATAACGATCTGTTACAGGCGGAACGTGCCGGGCAAGTTGATTTCACGCAACACGGATATCCGCTCGTATATGGCGTTTTGCTGGCGTCCGTCTTCTTGTGTGGGCTGCTGGCCTTCCGGTTTGCCAAGCCGTTAGAGCCAATTCCTCGCTGGTTTCACCTCACTGCTGCGTGAGGTCACTGTGACTTGTGTGACTGGTGTCGAGTTGCCAAGTGAAGTGGTCTGTCTAAGAATTCTTCGCGTGCTGAGACCGAGAGAAGGTGAGAACCGCCTCGCGAGCCTACTTACCAAGATACGCCCGCCACGGAGTCCAGTAATACTTCTCCCAGCCTTGGCTAACGCCAGCTAGTTAAGAAGCAGAGGTTGTCTGTGTGACGACATTATCTAGATTCGTACTTGCGGCAGGTGAGTGCTTTCGGGCCAAAGGTCAAGCCGTTTACCTAGCCCAGGCGGAACGCCTGGGACTCAAGGTGGCGTGGAATCGAAGGGCTGAAGGCCCCGCAATTGGGCAATTTGAATCGCGAATTGCGATAGCTTTCGTCCATCTTTCTGGCTGCAAACAGCCAGACCTTTGGTCCTCAGCTGTGTAGGCCGGGTCGCGACCCAGCCTACCACGACTCACCTGCTGGAAGTGCGAAACTGGCCCATGTCGTCACGGAGAGAATGGCGCCGTTTTAACAGCCTACCCAGATCCGGTCGTGTAGCTTTTCTAGGCTCCAGCCCATTTGCGGTTGGTTTCGCCTTGCATCTTCCGATACAATCAACGTCGTGCTAGACGCTGCCCTCCGGGCTCGCCTTTGATCCTACCTTACAGGCCCACCCGCCCCTGCAACTGGAGACAACGATGCTTCGAGTTACCGGCGATCCATATCGGTTATGTGACCATCTGACGCGACGCGACGTATTGAGAATTGGCGCACTTGGCTTGGGTGGGTTGACGCTGCCACAACTGCTGAGCGCGGAAGCCTCTGCGGGAATTAAGAACTCGCACAAGTCGGTCATCATGATCTACATGGCTGGTGCTCCACCGCATCAGGATATGTATGACTTGAAGCTCGACGCGCCGGCTGAGATTCGTGGTGAGTTCCAACCGATCGCGACGCCCGTTCCCGGGATTCAGATCTGCGAGCACATGCCTCGCCTGGCCGCGATCATGGACAAACTCGTGCCTTTGCGTTCCGTGTACGGCTCGCCGAATGGTGCCCACGACTCGCATATCTGCTACACCGGACGTGCGAAGCAAAACGAGCCGCTGGGAGGATGGCCTTCGATCGGTTCGACAATCGCGAAGCTACAAGGACCAACCAGTCCATCGATTCCTCCCTTCATCGGCCTTGCTCCCGATGCGGGACATCCGCCTTACGGGTCGCCGGGTCTTCCCGGTTTTCTGGGAATCGGCAATGCCGCCTTCCGGCCAACAGGTCCCGCTCAGAATGATATGACCTTGAAGGATTTGTCCGGCGACCGGCTGGAAGATCGAAAGGCCTTGCTTGGCAGCATTGATCAACTCCGTCGCGAAATCGACGCGAGTGGCAGCCTGGACGGATTGGATGCCATCAACGAGCAGGCGTTTAACATACTCACGTCCACAAAGCTCGCCGAAGCGCTCGACATCTCGCAGGAGCCACCGGCCGTCCGCGAGCGATACGGCAAAGGCAATCCGCAACGCTACGGCGACGGCGCTCCGCGCAATCTGGAGCACTTCCTGATGGCCAGGCGTTTGGTCGAGGCAGGAGCTCGCGTCGTCACGCTGAACTTCGGCCGCTGGGACTTCCACAGCAACAACTTCAGCGAAGCCAAGAACACGCACCTGCCGATGTTCGATCAAGGCTTGTCGGCGTTGATCGAAGATTTGCACGCCCGCGGAATGGATCAAGACGTCGCCGTTGTCGCGTGGGGCGAGTTCGGTCGCACACCGCGGATCAACGCGGACGCCGGTCGCGATCACTGGCCGCAAGTCGGCGGCGGGCTTGTCGCCGGTGGTGGCTTCCGCACCGGGCAAGTGATCGGGGCGACGGATCGACTCGGTGGGGCGATCGCCGAGCGTCCGATCCATTTTGGCGAAGTCCACGCCACGCTCTACAAGTTTCTGGGCATCGATCCGGTTCGCACCACGATTCCCGATCTGTCCGGACGCCCTCGCTACCTGGTGGATGACTACGAAGCGATGCCCGAATTGATTTGATCGACTCGCTCAATCGGCTCGCTTGGCCGCCGCAAAGTTGTTGGCATGAAACTGCATCAGTCGGAGTCCCTCGGCTGCATAGATCGCTTTCGCGCTGTGCGGTGCCTCCGGAACGATTAGCGTTTCGAAGGGAATGTTGAGCGTACGCAGAAACTCCATGTACGCCAAGTTGTTCTCGTAATTGAAATCCTTGGTGCCGACATGGATCAGGATCTTGAGCGGTGGCTCGGGGTGCTTTGCATACTGTCGCGCGAGATCATAGGTGTTGTAGCCCGGTGCGAACTTCAATGTTTCGCTTTCGCGGCCATCGTTTTCCGAGATGCGTTTTTCGGTTGCGTGTCCGGCACCACCGGGCGCTGCCGAGCAGAACAGCTGCGGATGTTTGAACATGATCCGCGTCGTGCCGCGACCGCCTTGCGAGAAGCCTTCCAATCCTCTGCCACTGCGATCCGCGATCGTGCGATAGGTGTTGTCCACGTGAGGAATCAGCTCGTTGATGAAAACATCTTCACCCATGGATTTCTTTTCCGGATAGTTGTAATGGCTCACCTCGCCACCATTCACGAACACGTAAATCGCGGGCGGTACTTTTCCCTTGGAGATGGCTTGGTGGATGTCGCCGACTAAGCCAACGCTCTTCGTCTCACTGCCGGGCCGACCGCCATGCAGGTAGTAGACGACGGGGAAGTGTTGTTTTTCGTTCTCCACCTTGTCGTATTGAGGCGGCAGATAAATGCAGTACCCGACATCAATCCCCATCGACGGGCTCTTGAAAGTCGCGTGTTGCAGACGGGGATATTTACCCTCGGGCAACGGATTCACCCAGCGGAACTGTGCCGGTGCTTTCTCGGCGTTCTCGTTTGCATCCGCCCGCTTCGATGCCGCAGGTTCCTGAGCCCGACTGTCCGATGTGGTCAAGGGGACGGTGAAACTAACGAATAGCAGGAGTATCTTGTAACCTTGGGTCATCGGCAGAATCTCGCGAAGAATATTACGGCGTCGTGACGGCTGAATTGTCTGGTGCTATGGTAACACGGTGATTGTTGGTTAGGTATCGTGTCGAGAAGTTGGCTGCTGTATTCCTGTTGCGGAATCCGGTATCATCTTTGTCAGCGACTCGAATGTTAGTCTCCGCTGTGCCGTGCCGTCGTGAGGAAAGGACTTAGACATGTTGGAATCATTGCCTTTGTTGCTGGCCGCTGATTGGGTCATGCCTGTGCTGTTTGGCGTGGGCATCTTCGCCGTCATTTTCTTTGGCATTTTCGGCATCGCCGCGATGGTCTACGGAAACATCTGGGTGCAGGCTTATATGTCGAGCGCGGACGTCAGCCTGCTCAGCCTGATCGGAATGGGCTTTCGCCAGGTGAACCCGCGAATCATTGTTGCTGCGAAAATCATGGCGGCACAAGCGGGCCTGGACATTGGACGCCGGCATGGCATCAGCACGGCTCGCCTCGAAGCTCACTATTTGGCGGGCGGCAATGTGATGAATGTCATCAACGCGATCATCGCCGCTCATCGAGCCGGCATCGACCTCGACTTCGACCGCGCGGCAGCGATCGACCTTGCTGGGCGCGACGTTCTGGACGCCGTGCGAACGAGCGTCTCGCCCCGAGTGATCGACTGCCCCGATCCACGACGCAGTGGCAAAGCGTTTCTCAGTGCGATTGCGAAGGATGGCGTCGAGCTGAAAATCCGAGCTCGAGTGACAGTTCGTACGAACCTCGAGCAACTCATCGGCGGAGCGACCGAAGAGACGGTCATTGCTCGCGTGGGTGAAGGCATCATCACATCGATCGGCTCGTCGAATAAGCATCTCGAAGTGTTAGAGAATCCGGATCGTATTTCAAAGGCCGTGTTGAATCGCGGACTCGATGCACATACGGCTTTCGAAATCGTTTCGATTGACATCGCTGATATTGATGTCGGTGATCAAATCGGGGCTCGCTTGCAAGCCGATCAGGCCGAAGCCGACACACGCGTTGCTCGCGCAATGGCAGAGCAGCGACGTGCCGAAGCGGTTGCCTTCGAGCAAGAGATGAAAGCCAAAGTTGCCGGGAATCGCGCGGCACTCGTTTTGGCGGAAGCCGAAGTGCCACAAGCGATGGCCGAGGCCTTTCGGCAAGGCAATATCTACAGCGATGGCAATGCTGACGGCTGAATGACCGCGAGCGGGAACGAAGTAAGCTTGCTGAACCAGAGGGGAGTTGGACTTTGACGCTGTTATTCTTGGCCATGGTTCTGTCCGCCGATCCTGAACCGGCGCAGGCAGAGTTGTTGCAAGTTTTCCGCGCCGAGTTTATCGCCATCACGCCCGGCGCAGGCAAGTTTCCTAAGAGCTTCGTGATGGGACGGCCCGACGGCAGCGCCGCAGAACAACCGGCCCACGAAGTGTCACTCGCACACAAGTTTGAAATCGCCAAGTACGAAGTTCCGCAGAATCTCTGGGAAGTTGTGATGGGCACGAACCCATCGCGATGGAAAGGAAAACGTAATTCGGTCGAGATGCTGTCGTTCGAGGAAGCCGTTGAGTTTTGTCGCAAGACGACGGAGCTGATGCGCGAAGCCAATCTAATCACCGACGAACAGATGATTCGCTTGCCAACGGAATCCGAATGGGAATACGTCGCGCGCGCGGGCTCGACGACCGCCTACTCGTTTGGCGATGAAGTCGCGAAGCTCGACGAATACGGTTGGCACACCGGTAACGCAGCGGGCAACGATCCGCCCGTCGGTGCAAAGAAGCCGAATAATTGGGGCTTGTATGATATGCACGGATACTTGTGGGAATGGTGTTCGGATGCGTGGCATGAGAACTACGAAGGCGCTCCCGCCGATGGCACATCGTGGGAGCAGAACCCTGTTGGCGATAAACGAGTCCTTCGCAGCGGCAGTTGGAAAGACCAACCGGATCGACTGACGAGTTCTTATCGTTTGGGTGTCTCCGCCAAGACTCGCGACGACGCGGTCGGCCTGCGTTGCGTGTTGGGAGACGCTCGGTAGGCCGGACCGAGGTCGCAAACCCATGTCGTAGCTGCGCAAACCGACTTGTACGAGAACGCTTTGCGCCACCGAGACCGCTGCGATACGCGACCGAAGTTCCGGCGCAGCTACGGTTTGCTGGATACGGCCTACGGATGCCGGATTAGAGCGGCTGTACGTT
>CAUJKL010000157.1 GCA_963204995.1 Planctomycetota bacterium
CCACGCCGTTAGGTGCCATGGCCACCGCCGACGTGCAAACGGGGATGGAGACGCTGGCGTCAATCCAAGTTCCCTGGGGATCCGTCAGCGTCACGTGGTGGGATGCGTTTTTCGGTTGGATTCAAGGTTCGATGGGCGAGACGTCAACTCTCGCCTGCCTCATCGGTGAGGCGATTCTGATTGCCACCGGCGTCGGTTCGTGGCGGATCATGGCGGGCGTTCTCGCCGGTGGCATGGGACTGTCGCTGCTGCTGTGGTCGATCGGCAGCGAGACGAATCCGATGTTCGCGATGCCGCCGTGGTGGCACTTGGTCGTGGGAGGCTACGCGTTTGGACTGGTCTACATGGCCACCGATCCAGTCTCCGCGGCGATGACTGAAACCGGCCAATGGATTTACGGCGTGCTGATCGGCGCGATGACCATCCTGATCCGCGTGATCAACCCGGCGTATCCGGAAGGGATCATGCTGGCGATTCTCTTCGGCAACGTCGTGGCGCCATTGATCGACCACTTTGTCGTGCAAGCGAACATCCGCAGGAGGTTGGCTCGCAATGAAACGTGACACCGTCATCGGGACATTCACGGTCGCGGCGCTGTTGTGCGTCGTTTGTTCGCTGCTGGTTTCCAGCGCTGCCGTCGGACTGCGCCCGCTGCAAGTGAGCAATCGGGCGTTGGAAAGGAAGCGGAACATCCTCGAAGCCGCGGGACTCGCGAGCGGCCGAGACGCTGTTGCGGTTGATGAGGCGTTTCGGCGGATTGAAACTCGCGTCGTCGAACTCGCGACGGGCCAATACGTCGGAACCGAGACGATTGATCCGGCGACTTACGACCCGGTCGCGGCGTCGAGGAATCCGGAACTGAGTATTGCAATCGCGCAGGAGGACGATGTGGCGGCAATCAAGCGGCGCGAAAAGTACGCACTCGTTCACCTGGTCAACAACGACGCGGGCGAGGTGGAGCAGATCGTTTTGCCGGTTCGAGGCATGGGGCTGTGGTCGACGCTGCGCGGATTCGTGTCGATCGATCGCGACTTGAAAACCGTTCACGGGTTGACGTTTTACGAGCACAGCGAAACGCCCGGGCTCGGCGGCGAGGTCGACAACCCCGATTGGAAATCACAATGGCATGGAAAGTTGCTGTTTGATGATCGGGGCGAAATCCGGATTGAAGTCATCAAGGGCACGGTCGATCCGGGCTCGCCCGAGTCGATGTATCAGGTCGACGGTCTGTCTGGAGCGACGATCACGTCGCGTGGCGTGACAAACCTGCTGCACTATTGGTTCGGCGATCACGGATTTGGGCTCTATCTCGGCGAACTGCGAAAGCAATGGGGGACCGCAGATGGCGAAAACTAGCGCGAAGCAAGTTCTACTGGATCCGCTGTTCGACAACAATCCGATCGCGCTGCAAGTGCTGGGCATCTGCTCGGCGCTGGCGGTCACGACGCAGCTCGAGACCACGCTGGTCATGTGCTTGGCCGTGATGTTTGTGGCGGCGTTCAGCAACGCGTCGGTGGCGTTGATCCGCAAGCAGATACCGAGCAGCATCCGCATCATCGTGCAGATGACGATCATTTCCTCGCTGGTGATTGTGGTCGATCAGTTCTTGCAAGCGTACATGTTCGACGTGAGCAAGCGGCTGTCGGTCTTCGTCGGCTTGATCATTACCAACTGCATCATCATGGGCCGCGCCGAAGGTTTTGCCATGAAGAATACGGTTGGGCTGAGCTTCCTCGACGGCATCGGCAACGCGCTGGGGTACAGCATGATCTTGATCGTCGTCGCCGTGTTGCGCGAACTGTTCGGTTCGGGCAAGTTGCTGGGCTATGAAATCTTGTCGCTCACGCGCGATGGCGGCTGGTACAACCCCAACGGGCTGATGCTGTTGCCGCCCAGCGCGTTCTTCATCATTGGTCTGAGCATCTGGCTAATTCGCACGTTCAAAACAGAACAAGTCGAGGAGCAGTAGCGATCGTGGAACATTATCTCAGCCTGCTTATGAAGTCGATCTTCGTCGAGAACCTCGCCTTGGCGTTCTTCCTGGGAATGTGTACGTTTCTGGCGGTCTCGAAGCACGTCAAGACCGCGATTCAGTTGGGTTTGGCCGTGATCGTGATTCAGACGATCACCGTGCCGGCCAACAACTTGATTTACCAGTACCTGCTCAAGCCGGGCGCGCTGGACTGGGCGGGAGCCGGTGAATACGATCTGAGATTCCTCGGACTGATCAGTTACATCGGCGTCATCGCCGCGATGGTGCAAATACTCGAAATGGCACTGGACCGCTACGCACCACGACTGTACCACGCGTTGGGAATCTTTCTGCCTTTGATCACGGTAAACTGTGCGATCCTCGGCGGAACGCTGTTCATGGTCGAACGCGATTACAACTTTCCCGAAAGCGTCGTGTTCGGTTTTGGTTCCGGAGTCGGTTGGGCGCTGGCCATCGCCGCACTGGCCGGGATCCGCGAGAAGATGAAGTACAGCGACGTGCCGCTGGGATTGCGGGGGTTGGGAATCACCTTTATCACCGTCGGACTGATGGCCCTGGCGTTCATGGCATTTTCCGGCATTCAACTGTAGGTGAGCGAGCGATGGCGGAAGTTTTGATTGGCGTCGGCCTGTTTACCGGTATCGTGATGTCGCTGGTGGCGATGATTCTGGTGGCCAAGTCACAGTTGGTCGCCAGCGGCACCGTCAACATCGTCGTCAACGAGCAGCGACGGTTGAGTGTGCCGGTGGGCGGCAAGCTTTTGACCGTGTTGGCCGACGACGGTATCTACGTTCCTTCGGCCTGCGGTGGCGGCGGCACGTGCGGGCTATGCACGGTCAAGCTGCATTCCGGCAGCACCGGCATTCTGCCCACGGAACGCAGTCATATCACCGCGCGGATGGCACGCGAGGGATACCGGCTGTCTTGTCAAGTCTCCGTAAAAGAAGACATGGTCATCGAAGTGCCCGCCGAGATCTTCGAGACCAAAAAGTGGCAGTGTACCGTTCGTTCGAATCGCAACGTCGCGACATTTATTAAGGAGTTGGTTCTCGAACTGCCCGAGGGGCAAGACGTCGACTTCAAGCCGGGCGGCTATATCCAGCTCGAAGCGCCAACGCACAAGCTGGCTTACAAGGATTTCGACATCGAAGAACAGTACCATCCGGACTGGGACAAGTTCAACATCTGGCGCTATGAGTCGACGGTGGCCGAGCCCGTGTACCGCGCGTATTCGATGGCCAACTACCCCGCCGAGTCCGGGATCGTCATGCTGAACGTCCGCATCGCCACGCCGCCGCCCCGCGCCCCGGAAGGAACGCCGCCGGGAAAAGTCTCGTCGTACATCTTCGCTCTCAAGCCGGGCGATCCGGTCACGATCTCCGGGCCGTTTGGCGATTTCTTCATCAAAGAGACGGACGCCGAAATGGTCTATATTGGCGGCGGTGCGGGGATGGCGCCGCTGCGCAGCCACGTCTTCGAGTTGTTCAAGCAACGCCAGACGAAACGAAAGGTCTCGTTCTGGTACGGCGGCCGCAGTTCGCGCGAGCTGTTTTACGTCGAGCAGTTCCGCGAGTTGGAAGCCGAGCATCCGAACTTCTCGTTCCATCTCGCACTGTCCGAGCCGTTGGCTGAAGACAACTGGACCGGATACAAGGGATTCATCCATCAGGTCTTGTACGATAACTATCTCGCCGAACATCCGGCGCCCGAGGACATTGAATACTACATCTGCGGCCCGCCGCTGATGCTGCAGGCCTGCCGGAAGTTGCTGGACGATCTGGGCGTCGAAGCGGACAACATCGCCTTCGACGACTTCGGAGGATGATCGCCATGCGGATGTTCATGCTCGTATTTGTCGCGGTGTCCGGAGTCTTGCTGTTCACCGGCTGCGATGAATCGAGAGGACCGATCGAGATCTCCGGCGCGACAATGGGGACGCAGTATCACGTCACGATCGCGCGAGCGCCCGCGGACTTTGACGTTGACGTGATGCGGCGCGAGATCGACGCCGAACTGCACCGCATCAACGCGCAAATGTCGACCTACTTGCCCGATTCAGAGATCTCGCGGTTCAATTCGCGGAACGAGACGCTGTGGTTCGACGTGTCGCCGGAGTTCGCTTCAGTCGTCGGACGAGCACAAAAGGTCAGCGAGATGACCGGGGGCGCGTTTGACGTGACCGTGGGACCATTCGTCGACCGTTGGAATTTCGGACCCGACAGAACCAATATGGAAATACCGTCGGACGCCGAAGTTGCGGCGCTCAAGCAAGCGGTCGACTTTCGACTGATCGAGATCCGCGACGACCCGCCCGCGCTGAGGAAACAACGGCCGGAGGTTCAGATCGACCTCTCCGCGATCGCCAAGGGATTCGCCGTCGATCGCATCACGCAATTGCTGGAATCACATGGCCTGCAGCACTACTTGGCCGAGATAGGCGGCGAGGTCCGCGCGCGGGGGACCAACGCGGCAGCAACCGCCTGGACGGTCGGCATCGAAAAGCCAGTTGCCGATGCGCGCCTGGTGCATCGCGTTGTACACTTGCGCGACGCGGCGATGGCGACGTCGGGTGACTACCGAAATTTCATCGAGATCGACTCGCGCCGATACTCGCACATGATCGATCCCCGGACAGGATACCCAGTGGATCATCACTTGGCTTCGGTATCCGTGATCGCCGACGACTGTCTGTCGGCCGACGCCTGGGCCACGGCGCTCATGGTGCTCGGTCCCGATCGAGGTTACGAGTTGGCACGACAGATGGGCATCGCCGCCTTGTTGATCGAGCGCACGGAGACAGACCTGTTGGAGCGGGCGACACCTGAGTTCGAAAACATCGTAACAGCCTCGCAAACCACGAGCACAAGCCTGTTCGATTCTCAAGCGATCACGGTGTTTCTCTGCACGCTCGTTGCGTTTGCGCTTGCCGTTGCCGCGATGGCGGTTGGTGTGATGATCAGCAATCGCCGTCTTGCCGGCTCGTGCGGCGGACTGGCCGGATTGAAAGACGCGTCCGGCCAGCCGCTCTGCGAAGCGTGCAGCCATCCGTCTGAAGATTGTCGACTTTCGCGGAGCGAGAGAAGCGAGATATCGCGGAACGAAGGTCGAGATTCGATGGGAAACCAGCACCCAAATGGAAAACATGGCTTTTGAGGGGTTCGCTTCGACACTTTACCGTTTGACGAATGCCACGGACTCGCCCTGTGGATCGTTGCGATCGTTGCAAAAGTTTTGACGAATGCCACGGGCTTGTCCCGTGGATCGTTACGATCGTTGCTAAGTTGGGCACCACGCACAATACATGCCACGGGCTTGTCCCGTGGTGCTTCACGCTTGTCGCTTGCACGCGTTTTTCCGAGCGACGAACGTAAGAATCCACGGGGCGAGCCCGTGGCATTTGTACAGGCGGTTCGCGTGGATGTAGCGACAAACGTAATGATCCACGGGGCGAGCCCGTGGCATTCCGTAAAGCCTCAGTGTGATCGCCAATCATCGCTTTTTCATTTGGTGCTAGTCCACTGGGGCGTCTTTGCGCTCAATCAAGGCGCTCAAGTAGAGCAGCGACTTTTTGTGCTCGCAGGGATGTTCGTCGATGATCTTCAACGCCGCCGCCAGCACATCGCGGCGACTGATCTGCCCCACCAGTTTTGTCCCGCGCAGCACGGGCAATCGCCGGTATTCGGTATTCAAGAAGGTCTCGGCGATCGTCAGTAGATCGGTCTCTTCTCCAATCGTACGTTTCATCGACGTGTCCATAAACGCAGCGACCTGGGAAGACGGCAACTGCTCGTAGGCCAAATCGAGCAGGAATCGCATCGAGTTCTTTTCTGAAAAGACGCCCAAATAGTTTCCGTCGCTATCCACGACCGGCGCTCCCGAGATGCGGTGCTGCAACAGCTTGCGCATGGCTTCCAGCGCATCCATGTCCGCCGTCAGCGTTACCAGCTTGGTAACCATGATGTCTTTAGCGAGAACGCTCACGCGAGGCACGGTGTTCATGGCTATGGAGATCCCGTGAACTGAGAGAACGACAATGCGATGGCGAATTACTCGTGCATTGTACAGTATTAGCAGCAGCGGATGTCCTCATGATTCTTGTCCTTCATGCGCACGATCCACGGAATCATCGAGCGACGGAGATTCGTCGATGACGGTGCCAGTCCAGCGCGGCACCTGATGTCGATAAGCCGCTCGACCGATCATGTGAGCGGCCACGGGGGCTGTCAGGAACAGGAAGCCGACAATCAGAATCGCGGCCGTGGCGGTCTCCATGTCGGCAAACTGAATTGCCACCGCCAGAACCGTACAGCCGACGCCCAACGTGGCACACTTGGTAGCGCCATGCATGCGAGTATACAGGTCGGGCATGCGGACCACCGCAATCGCTGCCAACAGAGCGAATGCGGTTCCGGTAACGAGCAGAAAGATCGTGATGGCGTCCGTCATTTTTGTCGCTCCTGCTGTAGATACCACGAGAAACCAATGGTCCCGATGAAACTGAACAGCGCCACCACCATGGCAACTCGCAGGA
>CAUJKL010000158.1 GCA_963204995.1 Planctomycetota bacterium
GCTCGGCATCGCGCCTCCGGGAGGTAAGATCCCCGGACCGTGGCGAGCCATCATCCTCGAAGCGATCGGCAAGGGCATGGACGTGCTGGCGGGATTGCACGACTTCCTCACAGATGATGCTGAGTTCGTAGCAGCCGCGGCAAAACACGGCGTGACGCTGACCGATGTCCGCAAGAACGAAGAGCGGACCATCGCCCGTCGCGTCGGCATTCGCGATGATTGTTTGCGAGTCTTGACTGTCGGCCATGATTGCAGCGTCGGCAAGATGCTGACTTCGGTCGAACTGACCAACGCACTCAAGGCACGCGGACATGCCACGAAGTTCATCGCGACCGGCCAAACGGGCATCATGGTCGAAGGCGACGGCTGTCCGATCGATCGAGTCATCTCGGACTTTGTCAGCGGTGCGGTCGAGAAGATGATTCTTCAGCATCAGCACAATGACATTCTGATCGTCGAAGGACAAGGAAGCTTGGTGCATCCTTCCTACTCGGCCGTCACACTCGGCTTGCTGCACGGATCGCTGCCGCAAGCGATGATCATGTGCTACGAAGTGGGTCGCCATTGCATCACGGGCGTCGAACATGTGAAGATCCCGTCGCTGGCCAAGATCATCGAGCTCAATGAGATGATGGCCAGCCTCACGCAGCCCTCGCGAGTGATTGGCATCGCGATGAACAGCCGCCGAGTTAATGCCGAAGAAGCCGAGATCGAACGAGAACGCGTGAGAGCGGAACTCGGCTTGCCCGTCTGCGATGTGATCCGGCACGGGCCGGATGAGTTGGTGGATGCGATCCTCGCGTTCAAAGGGCGCGATGACTGGAAGATGGTGAACGCGTAATGTCGATACAATTAAAGATCCACGAGTTCGATCTGCCGTTGGCACATACCTTCACCATTTCCCGTGAATCGATCACCGTTCAAAAGACGCTGATCGTCGAGTTGGAAGAAGACGGCTATCGCGGCTATGGCGAAGCAACGACCAACAATTACTACGGATTCACCTTCGAGAACATGGCGGCGGCCTTGGAGCGGGTGCGTGCCGACTTGGAAAGAACGACTCTCGAAGACCCTGTCATCTTGTGGCAGCAGCTGCATCCCAAGTTGAAAGACAACCCGTTTGCTCAATGTGCGCTCGATCAGGCGGCGCACGACCTGTGGGGCAAGAAGCTGGGTCAGCCCGTCTATCGGCTGTGGGGACTTGAAGCCAAGAACTTGCCACAGACCGATTACACCATCGGCATCGACGACATTGATGTCATGGTTGCGAAGATGCAAGAGTTCCCCAATTGGCCAATCTATAAGATCAAACTCGGCACTTCGCATGATTTGGACATCGTGCGCGCCTTGCGTCAGCACACAACCTCGCGATTTCGCGTCGACGCGAATTGCGGTTGGTCCGCCGAAGAAACGATTCGTAACTCCCACGAATTGAAACCGCTGAACGTTGAATTCATCGAGCAACCGCTGCCCGCGGACCAAGGTGCGGCGATGGAGCAAGTCTTTCGTGAATCAGCGCTGCCCGTCATCGCCGACGAGAGTTGCATTGTTGAATCGGACGTCGACCGCTGCGTCAACCGCTTCCACGGCATCAACATCAAGCTCGTGAAATGTGGCGGCCTCACTCCCGCGCGGCGCATGATCACGCGAGCACGAGAACTCGGCTTGCAGGTCATGGTCGGTTGTATGACGGAATCGACCGTCGGCATCTCGGCCATTGCACAGCTGCTGCCTCTGCTCGATTACGTGGACATGGACGGAGCGTTGTTGCTCGCCAAGGACATCGCCACGGGAGTCGTGATCGAGCAAGGCACCTGCATATATTCCAGCGAGAACGGGTGCGGCGTTACACTCTACTAGCACCAAATGGGAAAAGCGATTATTGGCGATCACATTGAGGCTTTACCGAATGCCACGGGCTTGTCCCGTGGATCGTTACGTTTCTCGCTAACACACGCGAATCGCCGGATACAAATGCCACGGGCTTGCCCCGTGGATTCTTACGTTCGTCGCTCGGAAAAGCGAGTGCGAGCGACAAGCGTGAAGCACCACGGGACAAGCCCGTGGCATAGATTGTGTGTGGTGCCCGTTCTTTAGCAACGATCGTAACGATCCACGGGGCGAGCCCGTGGCATTCGCCAAACCGTAAAGTGTCACAGCGAACCTCAAATGTCATGTTTTCCATTTGGTGCTAGGCGCGGGAAGGGTCGGGAGGCTTTTTCGGTCATTACCTTGTCAGTTAGATAGACGTCTAGCCGAAAAAGACTCCCGACCCCGTTGCGCTGAATTATGAACACGCTTGTATCTTCCTCCAACACGATACGCCCGATGTTGGGACTGGCGCTGCCGGTGTTGGCGGAAGAGTCGCTGACGATGCTGGTCGGCTACACCGATTGGTGGTTGGCCGGACATTTTCTTGCCGGGGCTGAATACAAGGCCGCAATGGGATTGATGTCTTATGTGCTGTGGCTGCTGCCGAGCCTGTTTGCTGCAGTGGCGATCGGTGCGACCGCACTGATCGCAAAATTCGTCGGAGCGGGCGACCGGGAAGCCGCGCGACGCGTGACGAATCAAGCGATGCTGCTTGGCTCGGCATTTACTATCGTCGTCCTGGCAACCGTACTGCTCGGCAGCCGATCGCTCGTGCAGGTGATGCAACTCGAAGGGCGAGCCGCTGAGTTAGCCGTGCGATACATCTGGATTCTGACGCCGGTCATTCCAGCCATCATGCTGGAGCAAATTGGCGTCGCCTGTCTTCGCGGTGCTGGCGATACGGTCAGCGGCTTTCTCGCCAAGTCGATCGTCAACGTCGTGAATGTCGTTGTAAGCACGCTGTTGGTTATCGGCCCGGGCAACATTCCGAATCTTGGCTGGGAGGGACTGGCGATTGGCACGGCCTGCGGCCACGGGCTCGGCGGACTCTTGGTGCTCGTACTTCTGGTGCGAGGGCGGGCCGGATTGCGGTTGGAGTTTGCCGGGATGCGGCCGGACCCGGAGTTGATTCGACGCTTGTGGCGAATTGGGATGCCAGGTGGCGTCGACGTGCTGGCTGTTCTTTGTTGTCACTTCGTGTATCTGGCGATCATCAACGGCTTGGGTGTGGAAGCCGCCGCCGCACACGGTCTGGGAGTCCAGATCGAAGCCTTGGCGTATCTCCCGTGCTACGCCTTCCATGTGGCTGCTGCGACGATGACCGGGCAACTGCTTGGTGCGGGCGACCCCCATCGTGCGGCACGAAGCGCGATCGAAGCGTGTTTCGTGGGAGGTGCGATGCTCACGGCGGCTGCACTCGTGTTTTACTTCGCGGGTGCGTGGCTGGCCGGGTTCTTCACCGGTGACATTCACGACCCTACAGCTATCGCAGCTGGAAAACTCCTCAAGATCGTAGCTTTCTCGACACCCCCGCTCGCTATTGTCATGGTTCTGACCGGAGCCTTACGCGGAGCTGGCGACACCCGCTGGCCGCTGGTCGCCACCTTCATTGGCTTGATCGCCGTGCGGCTACCGCTGGCCTGCCTGTTCGCCTGGGAATCGTTTCAAGTGCCCTGGCTTGGGATTACAGTCACTGGACTGGGGCTGGGTGTTGCGGGTGCGTGGTGGGCGATGGTTATCGATGTTGTCTTGCGCAGTATCTTGCTCGTTTTCAGATTCTGGCAAGGGAGCTGGAAAGCGATGACCGAGTAACGCATTATGGTAACCAGTGTTTTGTCAGGTTAGAGTTTTGGCGTGCCACTGCTGGTTGGACCAGCAGTGCTGAATTCGCGGGGGAATCACTGCTGGGCAAGCCAGCAGTGGCACCCGGCGGAGGAATCACTGCTGGGCGAGCCAGCAGTGGCACCCGGCACCCGGCTTTCGAGCAAGGAAACCACAAATGTTCCAGAGTTCCGTACCTCAGTTCCTCTTGTTACTTTGCCCGGTCGCAGTTCTCGCTTCGACGGCGGAGATGTTGGCGGCGGAGATGCCCGCTCGCACACCCATTCAAGAAGTGCGAGCGGTCGGCGGTATGGTTGTCTCGGACAGCGAGATCGCTAGCCGCATCGGACGCGATGTGCTGGCCGAGGGCGGCAACGCCGTGGATGCAGCGGTCGCGACGGCATTTGCTCTGGCGGTGACGTGGCCCGAGGCAGGAAATATCGGCGGCGGCGGCTTCATGATGGTTCATCCTGGAGTCGGCAAATCGCCCGTGTGTATCGACTATCGCGAAGTTGCTCCGCGTGCGGCAACCGAGAATATGTTCGCGACGGACAACAGCCGTTATAAGGCCAAGGCCGTCGGTGTCCCCGGCACCGTGCGAGGTCTTGCGCTGGCTCATCAGCGGTTCGGCAAGCTCACGTGGAAACGAGTCGTCACGCCGGCTGCGGAGCTTGCCGAGCACGGTTTTGCTGTCAACGAATGGCTGGCGCATTCGACGAATGGCGTGCTTGAGACGGTCGGTGTTCGCGAGAGCAAACGCTACGCGGAGTTGCGTCGCGTGTACGGTCGTGCGGATGGACGTGCTTGGAAAGTCGGCGATACGATGATACTGCCAGACCTGGCAAACACTTTACGTACCATCGCGGAACAAGGAGCCGCTGCGTTCTATCAGGGCCAGATCGCGGATCAGCTTGTTGCCCAGATGCAGCACGGCAACGGACTCATCACGAAAGAAGATCTCGCGGGCTACCAGGCGAAATTGCGAGAACCAATTCGCGGCACTTATCGCGAGTACGAATTGTTCGGCCCGCCACCGCCGAGTTCGGGTGGGGTGTGCGTCGTCGAAGCGATGAACATGCTCGAACCATTCAAGCTCCGCGAGCATCCTCGTTTCAGCAGCCGCAACATGCACCTCATCACCGAAGCGATGCGCCGTGCGTTCTGCGATCGCGCGCGATATCTCGCGGATCCTGACTTCGCGAACATTCCCGCCGATCTGACGACGCGGGCACATGCAGCGGAGCTTGCCAGCAACATCGATCTCGATCATGCCACCAAAAGCGAATCGCTTGCGCCGGAAATCACACTTGCACCCGAGAGCCCTAATACGACGCACTTCTCGGTCATCGACCGCGAGGGGATGGCGGTTAGCAATACGTATACGTTGGAGGCGAGTTGGGGATCGCGAATCGTCGTCGCTGGAGCCGGCTTTGTTCTCAATAACGAGATGGGAGACTTCAATTGGGAACGCGGTGTTACAACGCGCGCCGGTCAGATCGGAACGGTCCCCAATCTGATCGAGCCAGGAAAACGAATGCTCAGTTCGCAATCGCCTTTTATCGTGACTCGCGATGGAAAAGCGTGTTTGCTGACCGGCAGTCCCGGCGGTCGCACGATTATCAACACCGTCATCGGAAACTTGCTGAACGTGTTGGAATTCGAGATGACACTCGCCGAGGCGATCGATGCACCGCGGATGCACCATCAATGGTTCCCGGACGAACTGCGTTTTGAAGGAAGCAAGTCACCGGAGCATGCGGAAGCCATCCAAGAACTTCAAGTGCTAGGACACACGGTCTGGCACCGTGATCGTCAGGGCAGTGCACACTCGATCCAAGTCGATCGAGAAACCGGCCAGTTCATCGGCGTGGCAGACTGGCGACGAGGAGGGGCTGCGGTCGGTACGGATTCTCCCACGATAAAGTGACCTCCGTAGACCGGAATTCATTCCGATTCGCTCGTGATACGAAACCTCGCCGCGCGGAATGCTGGTGCGGCGGAAAGACCGGAATGAATTCCGGTCTACGATGGCGCAAAAAAAGGACAGGAACGATCGAGCGACCGAACCTGCCCTACACGGGGGTGAGAAGCGTCTAAGTCAGAGATGTTTTGTCTTCCCGTTGCATTTGAAGTCTACGCGGATTCCCTTCCCGACACGTGAGAAAAAGCTTGCCCAAGTCGCAGAAAGCGCGAAATCACCGTCGTGCTTGACGGTTGTACTGGTCGCGCGGATGAATGTTGAGCGAGGAGTTCAGTCGATGGCGGGAAGAATCACGTCGTTCAGCCAAAATCGCTTGAGCTGCTTCACGACTTCGAGAAACTTCTCGACATTAACTGGCTTCGAGATGAAGGCATCAACGCGCAGCATCTGACACTTCACGCGATCCGCTTCGTCGTCCGAGGCGGTCATGACGACGACGGGAATGTCTTTCAGCGAATAGTCCGCGCGAATCTCATCCAGGACTTCCGTACCACACTTTTTTGGCAACATGAGATCCAGCAATATCAAATCTGGACGTGGAGCGCGGGCGAATCGCCCCTCCTGGCGCAGAAACTCCAACGCCTCTTCGCCATCGCGGATTAACGTGAGACGGTGCTGCGTCAAACCTTCCTTCAACGATGCGATCGCCACGCGAGCGTCGAGCAACCCGTCTTCGACGAGCATGATCTCCATCGGTCGACCGATAATCTGATCTTGTGTAGTCATGACGAAACCACCTTGATAGAAGTCGATTATGGCGCTGTCCCACTGATGATTCCTCCGTTCGCGAGGAATCACGGACAGGCAACTTTCTCACTTTCCATTGTAAACAAACGCACCGTAGGCTGTAGGCCAAGCCCCCACTTGGGTTGGATAGTCAGTCGCCGACACCAATATCGTCACCATATTGCTCCATGATGAGTTCGTTTTCACGCGTCTCATGTCGCTTGAGCCGCTCGTCGAATTCCTGGAATTGCTTGACGACCGTCAGAACGCTTCCGATCACGCGATTGGGGTGAGTCAGCAACTCCGAAGCTTCCGTGAAATCTACGATCAGAAGGTACAAGTCGTGATGTTCGGCACGCAGCTCATTCGCCTGCCTGCACAGTCGTGGGGCCACTTCGATCGGATTCTCGAAATACCCGTAGGCTTCTTCCAGGGCAAAGTGCAAGGCGAGTTGATCGCGAAGTTCTTCGACTAAGCCAAAGAAACGGCGCGGAGCTGAATCAATCGTGGCGGGCGAGTCGCACATCCGGCGAACGTCTGCCAACAGCCGCCACAGATCTTGATTGACCTCTTTGATCTCTTGTAGAAACGCTGCATTGACAGTTACCGTTTTGGTTGGGATTGCGGTTGCCATACCGAACTCCTTTTTCCCCGTCGCAGGTTAGTCAACCCGACGAACGGACTCGACAATAAACCAACTCCTCACGACGACCGCCCGCTGCGGAACATCGAAAGGCTCCTGACACGTGATTGACGAGTCTCGCAAACGAGCAGAACGCTCCTGAATGTGAGGCTAATGAAACCGCCAATCAAGAAGTCAGGCTAAGTCATGGCACCCGCCACGTCAAGCTTTTTTTGAACGGCAACGCGGCTTGGTTGGCCTATCGAACGTGCGTGCCCACTTTCAGTTTGTGGAGTAGTTCACGAATCGCTGTTGCCGAATCACCTCGTGCCGTGCCGAGCATGAGGCGAATTCGGCACGTGTTGCATTTCGGCAACATGTCACCCGAGACATGGGTAACAAGAAATCTCTTCCTATAGCACGATTTGCTCGTCGAAGCGCCTTTCCGTCCCACGCCAACTGTGAATTGGCCTTCCGTTTGCAAGTTGGCTGTTCGCGTCCTCTAGATGCGTGTGCGGGCAAATCGTTCGCACGACGACTTGCAACCCAAACTGGACTGACAACGCATGCATGCTCGCGAACTTGTCGAATTCGCTGCCTTGATCGCCTCGAACGGCCCGGCCATCATTGGGCACGCTCCGCGCCTTTCGGGCAGCGGACTGGAGCAGTACTGGTCGGCCTCGCGGTGTCGGCACGAGCGTTGGGGACGCAGCCTGAAGACGTTCTCGTACGAATTGCAGTACGTCAAGGCGAGTGACATGGCGACGCGATGGGCCGAGATCCGTAACGTACTGGAAGAGATTCTCACCACCGAGGTGCTGACTCGCACTTGGGCTGCGGTCTGTTGTGGTTACGAACGGCAACGCGGCTTGGACGAGGCTAGTCCGATTGTTCGCAACGTACTTGCAGGTCATCTGGAAGCTCGAAACCGGGCGTTGAATCTGATGGTGTACGGGCACGGATTGCGGGTCGAGGAGGCCGTCATTCTGAACCGCATGCGGCGGAGGAACGAACGTTGGAGCGACATGTTACTTGGTTATCTGCCGGAATCGGCAGACACGGCAAAGTTCGCCTTTTCGACGGCTCGCGTCAAGGAGTTCGCTGCCGACGCACGGGGCTCGGTACACTCGGAGACCGCATGGTCGTTGTTGTTGGCGTCGTTGCGAATCGCTTACCAGAAACAAACCTGTGACCCTTCGCCAAACGAGGACTTGAATCGGCGAGTTGCTGCAGGAGTTCTCGCTTGTCTGCCAAGCGAACTGTTCGAGTCGACCGGAACGCTCAAATCGCTGTGGCTGCTGCGGATGCAACACGCCGCCAACGACACGCAAGGAATGATCGAGGAACTGCTCGCCCTGGAGGACGGCCCAACGGACGGGCTCACTTGGGAAACTCGAACCACCGGCCAGCCTCGTTTGCGAGGCTCGCACTAGCGAAAGTGTCGGCTTGCTTCGACGTCCGGATTTGCCTTGCGACGGATGTTCATTTGTCCGATGCAGGCCCAAGTTAACAGATAAACGACTCCCATAAGGGCGTGGATGACATCAACAGGCATAGGGTATTCCCGGCGCACAGAGTAAGTATCCCTCCTGTGGTTTGAATGCCATCCATGGTTCACCAATACTCATCGGCTTCGAGTCTCGCGCGACTCGATAATGTTTCGACTTGCGTGTCCAAGCTCAGCAATCGCCAACCATTTCCTGG
>CAUJKL010000159.1 GCA_963204995.1 Planctomycetota bacterium
ATCCCCCGTTCGTCGTGCAACTGTGCGACCACGGACCCAAAACTCGGATAATCGATGACGGGACTAGGCTTGTAGCCCGACAGCATGTACTGAGCGCCAAAGTTGTGCTCGCCCAGTGGCGAAGTCATCGAGCGAATGATCGCGATCCGATCGAGCATCTGTGCAGTGCGCGGCAATAGCTCACAAATCTGCGTACCGGCGACAGCCGTCGAGATCGGTTGAAAGGGTCCACGAACTTCCGATGGCGCGTCCGGTTTCAAATCGAATGTTTCCAAATGGCTTGGGCCACCATCCAGCCAGATCAAAATGCACGAACGAGCCTTGCGTGGAGCTAGTTCGTTTGCCGTGACCGAATTGCGCAGCCGGAGAAAGTCAGCGAGCCCCAACCCCAACGCCGTGAGACCGCCCACGCGAACGAAGTCGCGTCGCGCGACGCCATCGTAGCGGCCATTAGTCCAGAGGGAGCCTTGCATCTTTTGAATCCTTGGTCAAGTGTGTGTTAAACCCTGGATCTCTGAGAATTGTTTCAACGTATTCCCCGGCACGAACTCAGTGATTTGTGAGGAACTCTTGCGAGTTGAGCAATCCCCAGACGAAATCCTCCATCGCCAGTCGATTCGCCTCGGGTTCGCCAAGTTCCAACTGACCGAGCCAGTGGCTTCGTTCGGCGTTGCTAGGGAACCGAGACAGAGCCGCGACGTAAAACTCTTCGATAATCTGCGGCGTGCTGGCACCCGACTGAACGAGCTGGCTCAGCCGTCCTTGCTCGTCACGCAGGCGTCGATTCAGCAAGGGACCATTCAAGAGATGCAGCTTCGTGGTCAAGCCGACGCTCCCTGATGCACTCGATTCACAGGAGTCGGTGCGGTCGCATCGTCCGAGAACCTCCAACGCTTCGGATTCAGGAGGGGTGAATAGACCGATCGCGCGAGTACCCAGCGGCTGGCTGCCGTAGGGTTCGGCGATTCCACTTACGTCAGCGATAGCGTCGGCCAAGACTTCTGCCTCCAGCCCAGTCGATAACGCATGAGAGTAAAACTGTAGGTCGCCGGCATTGTCGCTAGTCTCCCGACGGCTCCGCGCATAAGCCGCGGAATTCACGATCGTTCGGATCGCGTATCGAATCGAGTAATCGTGTTCGGCAAAGTCGCTGGCGAGTCGATTCAATAATTCGGGATGCGTTGCTGGGTTGGTCGCCCGCAGATCATCGCTCGGTTCAACGAATCCGCGCCCCATCAACGCCTTCCAAATTCGATTCGCGATTGCGCGAGAGAAGTACGGATTCGACTCGGCGATCAACCACTCGGCGAATTCGCGGCGAGCGTCCACCCCGTCCGCAATGAAGCGTTCGCCAGGAATTCTCGCCACCGCTGCCTCGCCCGTCACGGGATGAATCACCTCGCCGTGAGTTGTCGCGCGCACGTGACGGCCTCGTTCGATACGGGCGAAGATCGCGGCCAATCCGTGATAGTCGTCTTGCGTCCAGCGATCGAGAGGATGGTTGTGGCAGTTCGCGCAACTCAATCGCACGCCCATCAACAATTCGGTGGTGTATTCCGCCTGGGCTCGCGCATCGCCCGCGACAAGATAAAAGTTGGCGGGACCATTCTCGTGCGTGTCCCCTTCGGCCAGCAACAACTCGCTGGCTATCTGATCCCAACCGACTCCGTCTTGCAATTGTTGCCGCACCCACTTGTGAAATGCTTCCGTAGCCGGAAGGTTTGTCGGTTGAGGTCGAATGCGGAGCAACTTGCTCAGTTGGTAGGTCCAATACTCGACAAACTCGGGAGAGTCGAGAAGTCGATCGACAAGCTTAGTGAACTTATCGGAATCGTCGTTCGCCAGATATGCGCGGACGGCGTCCGGTTGCGGCAGTCGTCCCGTCAGGTGCAACGACACGCGTCGTAACAGCGTTGCAGCGTCGGCTTGTGGCGACGGGGCGAGATGCAGCGCGTCGAGCGTCGTGATGATCTCTTCGTCGATCCAGTTGGTTCGCGGTGACTTGCTGAGATCGACGCGAGCGTCGGCTAATGGAGCCGTTACGAGCACCGTTTGCACGTCCGTCAGAAACCGCACCACGACATGATGCCGACCGCGTCGCAGAGCGGTGAGTTTTCCGGTGTCTGTCGCTGCGAGCGTGACTGCGTCCGACGAGGTGTATAACGACAGCTCCGTCACGTCCTGCTGCGAACCATCATCGAACGTGGCGATGACTCGAAGCTGCACCTCATCGTTCAAGGTGACAAGCGAACTGCGCGGAGTAATTTCGATTTTCGCGAGAGCTCGCGCACGGAGTCGCAGCGCGCCGTCGTTGATCCACCGCGCGAGCACTTCAGCTTCCACTGCATCGTAGTCGAACCGCGTTCCGCCTTCGTGAGACATCTGCTCGGTGGGCTTGGCGATGACGAGGCTGGTTTCGGGAGCCGTCACGTTGATGCGGCGACCTTCGAGACGATGGACGATCTCGTCGTAATCCCAAGCGGGATCGCCGCCAAACAACGAGAGTTTGAATCCACCTCGCCCCGCCACCGAGCCATGACACGAAGCCGCGTTGCAACCTGCCTTGGTAAGAATCGGCACAATCTCAGTATCGAAGTCGACTGGCACCGCTTCGACGGCCACGACCATCATCAGCACGGTGAAGAAGTTCATAAGTTACCTCGTGTCGCCTCATTGTGCCAAAAGTCGCTTCACAAGGCCATAAAAAACGCGGCCCCGCCGAAAACCGACGAGCCGCGTTGATAATGATCGTCTTGTTTGACGTTTTGTTAGTTTTCAAACGCTGCGTCGAAAGCAAGATTGCTCGGTGCGAAATCCATTTTCTTGACAAACGCGGAAGCTTCCGCCGCACCAAACTCGCGATCCATGCCGCAGTCTTCCCATTCGACCGACAAGGGGCCGGTATAGCCGACGTCGTTCAGAGCGCGAATGATCTCCTCGAAGTTCACTGTTCCGCGACCGGGGCTACGGAAATCCCAACCGCGTCGATGATCGCCAAACTTGAGATGGCTGGCATTGATGCCGCTGCGGCCGTTCAAGGTCACGATGGCATCTTTGACGTGAACGTGATAGATGCGATCGGGGAAGGCCCGAATGAACTCGACCGAATCAACCCCTTGCCAATGCAAGTGGCTGGGGTCGAAGTTAAACCCGAACTCTTCGCGATGATCGATCGCTTCGAGCGCTCGCTGAGCGGTGTAAATGTCGAATGCGATCTCCGTGGGATGAACTTCCAACGCGAACTTGACGCCACATTCTCCGAACACGTCCAAGATCGGATTCCAACGCTCGGCGAATTGCTTGAAGCCGTCGTCGATCATGTGACCAGGCACCGGCGGGAAATCGTAGATCAAATGCCAGATGCTCGAACCCGTGAATCCGTTCACGACGCTGATGCCAAACTTTTGTGCAGCACGCGCGGTGTTCTTCATCTCTTCAATGGCCCGCTTGTTGACCCCGGCTGGATCGCCGTCGCCCCACACATAGCCTGGAACAATCTGTTTGTGGCGCAGATCGACGTTGTCACACACGGCCTGGCCGACCAAGTGAGCGCTAATGGCGTGGCATTGCAGGTCATAACGGTCGAGCAGTTCACGTTTCTGCGCACAGTAGTTGTCATCGGCGAGCGCCTTGTCGACCTCGAAATGATCGCCCCAGCAAGCCAGTTCAATACCGTCGTAGCCAAACTCCTTGGTCTTACGCGCCATTTCTTCCGCAGGCAAATCTGCCCACTGGCCGGTGAACAAAGTAACCGGTCGAGCCATACCAAACTCCTTGTATCATGATTTCAGCTAGTTGAGTTGGAAAGAAGCCAGCTCGCGCACTCTATTCGCCAGCCTGGACGCAAGTCGAAGGCTCCATTCTGGTGATTGCATTGCACACCCGCAACCGCTGATAAATGCTTCTGACGTGGAATCTGTGGTCCAACGGCCCTCCGAGTCCGTCGCATTACGGAACCGTTAGAATCGGCGGATTCGGAGGGCGATTGAGCGAAAGAACCCGTGTAACCATCGGAACTTAGTTCGAGTTTTGCACTTTTTGGAGTGCGACGATTCATCGCCGCT
>CAUJKL010000160.1 GCA_963204995.1 Planctomycetota bacterium
CGTGGTCGCCTTGAATTCGTGGGGTCAAACCGGCTGACCCCACGAATTCAAGACGACCACGAATTGGATTTTGGTATCACCTTATTCTCCCGCTGCCTTGTCGAGAATCCGCTGACTCCCAGAGTTCTCGGCTCCTGGATCGGGAGTTCTGAGTCTTCGACGCCACGGCTGATTGGAGTTCATGGCGGGTGGCTGTGGCGGAGTCTTCGACGCCACGGCTGATTGGAGTTCATGGTAAGCCGGGGCTTCGCGGACTCAGCCCCAGCCACCTCATTTCACGAAGTTATTTCCTGGACGATCCTTACTCGGATGTCAACGGCGACGGAGTCATGGCACCGATCAACGCGATCAATTACTTGAACAACAATGGTTCGCAGGGTGAACGGGAAGATGTGATCGACGAGATCTGGGGAGACTGGCTGTCGTAGGAAGTGACAGTAGGATACGGGATCGTTACCAGTCTTCGCCGACCAATTGCCCGTCTGCGCGGTGACCAAGCTGTTGATAGGTCACCGGATCGATCGTTTCCGAACAGAACCGAACACTGCCATCACCGACGGCGAACTGTGACCCGCCAGGATGCTCGCTCCCAAAGCCACCGACGACAAGGGTGATGTTTTCGGGTAACTTAAACGTGGTCGGCGATTTCTCCTCAGAATCGCCATCGCTCGCTCCCCAGCCGTATCCGCTGGATCGGTTCCGCGCGGAAAAGTAATCATCCGTCTGACCGAACAGCGCGATGCGAGTCTCTTCGTCGGACAACATCGATTCCGTTGGCAAGTCGTCCATCTCAAGCCCTGGCGGATAGTCCGATGGACGCAGCAGATGGCGGCGTGCTCTGCCGAGATTCACTCCATGTGACGAATTGATCGGCACTCCCATATTGCGAAGCGTCGCACGTGTCCCAGACATCCAACCCAGATCGCCAGCGTACGTATCCTTCTCGCCGATGAACAGCGTATGCGAGCTGCCGTCCTTCAAATCGAAATAGCTGACGCGGCTGTTCAGAAAGAATGTCCCGTTATTTGTCACGTCGATGGGTGCTTCGATGTCGTTGTGGACTCCAGCATAGTCGCTGTAAGCTCGACGTGCCCGCGGTGCAGAGGGGCAAGTCAGCGTCTCGATATCAATCCGCCGCACGGGCATATTGTTCGCGTGATAGACGCCCACCAAATCATCGACGTGTGCGTAGGCGTTCTTCTGCTCCAGGTAAGGCAGCAGTTGAATGAGCCAGTTGTGGTGATAACCTTGCGGCAACGATTGAATGGGGCCTGTCAGATTGACCGTGCCGGGTGGATAGACTTGATGCAGCATCTCGTAGTTGTGGACGGCAATGATCAGCTGCTCCAGGTTCTTGGCACAGCTCATCCGCCGAGCTGCCTCGCGGCACGCCTGCACGGCGGGGAGCAACAACGCCACCAGAATTCCGATTATGGCGGTCACCACCAGGATTTCGGCGAAGGTATAGCCACGCTGAGTTTTCGATCGATTGCGGACCGAAGGTCCAGAAGTTTGCCTAGCCCAGCCCAGCGGGCTGGGGAACAATTGGTTCAGCCACCGAAGGACCAAAGGTCCGACCGATTGAATCGGTGCCGAATCCAGTTGCGGAGACAAATTGTCAGGCCGTTGGCCCTGGAGGCGCATTTGTAATCCGGTTCCCAGCCCGTTGGGCTGGGCTAGGCAAACCGCTGGGGCTTTGCCCCGCAAACCGGAGCCGCTTTCAGTAAGAGTCATCAGGAATTGTCCTTCACGAAGTTGCCTGTCGGAGTTACTGTTCGATCTGCCCTTAATACGCTTCATCCAGCAATTGCCCGTCCGCGCGGTGGCCTAGTTGCTGAAAGATCTGCATGTCAATCGTTCCGGTGATGTAGCGGATGCTGCCATCGCCAAAGGCAAAGTTGGCACCGCCCGGGTGGTCGCTGGAAAAGCCTCCCACGGCGGTCGGAGTAGTGGGTCGACCATCAACGATCGGCGACGCCGCAGCCACCGACTCGGGTGCCTCTGTCGTCGACGAACTTGCACCTTCGCCTTCTGCGGGACTCGCGGCCAGTGTGTCGAAGGAATCGATCCCTTCTTTGCCATAAAAATTGTCGCCCACCATCGTACTGGGCGGTCCACTCATGCCTCCGACGACTCGACGCACGGCTTGGTTGGCATTAATCGGTGTTCCCGTATTCCGCAGCGTGCTGCGAGTTCCCGACAGCCATCCCAAGTCGCCGGATAGAATCAACTTCTCGCCCAGGAACAAAGTTTGGGACGCACCATCGCTGACATCCGTATAACGAACGGCACTGTTGAGAAAGAAGACACCGTGATTGTCGACGTCGATCGGTGCCTCGACGTCGTGATGCACCGCCGCATAGCTGCTGTAGCCAGCGCTGGCCGACCACGACGAGGGGCAGAGCAAGCCGCTGATGTTCAAGTCTCGCACCGGTGCGTTCTTTGGATCGTAAACACTGACCGAGCGATCGATGTGATCGTAAGCGACGCCGCGTTCCAGATAGGGCAACAACTGTTCGATCCAGTTGTGATGGTATCCTAGTGCCACGTTCTGAATCGGCCCCGTCGCTTCGATCGTTCCCGGCGGGTAGACGCGATTGGCCGACTCGTAGTTGTGAATGGCGATGGCTAGTTGCACGAGGTTATTCGTACATTGTGCCCGTCGAGCCGCTTCGCGAGCCGCTTGCACGGCCGGCAGCAACAGTGCGACCAGAATCCCAATGATCGCGATCACGACCAGTAGCTCGACCAATGTGAAGCCTCGTCGTACGTCAGCCTTTCCAGGCTGACCTCCTAACCCAAGCTGTCTGATACTTCGATTCATGACGGCGCTCCTAGGTCGGTCTTGATGATGATTCGCTTCGTAACGATAGTGTATTTGCCCGGTGTTTGCATGGTGAAAAGCAAATGTCGGCCGGATCAAGTCTTCGCAGTTCCGGCTTGAGTTTGGTATTACGCTGGTGCCGGAACTGCGCAAAGCCTTGGTCCGGCCTACTCGTGAGTATTTGCCTGGCGTCTGCATGGTGAAAAGCAAATGTAGGCCGGAACAAGTCTTCGCAGCTCCGGCTTGAGCTAGGCATTACGCTGGTGCCGGAACTGCGTAAAACCTTGGTCCGGCCTGCTCGTGAGTATTTGCCTGGCGTCTGCATGCTCAGAATTCCTCGGAGAGTAATTGCCCGTCGGCCCGGTGGCCAAGCTGCTGATAGACTTGCATATCGATTGTGTTATAGAGGAACCGCAGACTTCCGTCGCCAAAGGCGAAATTAACACCGCCTGGATGCTGACTCTCGAACCCACCAACGGCAGTGGGATTCGTCGGGAGCCCGTTCACGATCGGCAACCCGGCAGCCAGTTCGCTTTGCGTGCGTTGGACTTCGTCTTCAGGAGCTTGACCTAGTGGCGCGGTGTCGAGAAGCACAAAACCTTGGCTGTCCACCGCCGGAGAATAGCTATAGCTCCCTCGACCGTTG
>CAUJKL010000161.1 GCA_963204995.1 Planctomycetota bacterium
TTTCGAGTCGACGTCGGCGAGCGCCAGGTAGGCATCAACCGCGAGGCTCAGTTCGCCGGTCGCGTGATACCCCGCCGCCGTGAGACGCCAGAATTCGGCCAATTGTGAAGGCAGATCGATCAGCGGCTGAACCTGAACGGAAAGTTCACGATGTGCGGCGAAGTCGATCTTGATTGCTGCCAGGAACGTCGAGACGAGTAGGCTGCGAACGGCGTCGTCATCGGGATCAAGTTCGTGGGCACGCCGTAAAACGCCCAGCGCCTCTTCGCTTTTTCCATCATTCAAGAACAACTCACCCTGACGCGCGAGTGCCCACGGATCGTTGGCGTTCTCTTCCAGTTGTTTTGCAACGCGAGTTCGCAACGGCTCGATCTGAAAATAAGTTTCGACCGAGCCCGCCGAATGTGTAATGACTTCGTTCCTGTAGCAAATCAAATTACCTAGCGGTGCCGGAGTCGCGGTTCTGCTGACAAGCTTGCCATCAGTAAGGGAAACCTTAAGCAGCGCGGAAGTGGTCGTCGGCAGGTAAAAAAAGTCGCCGCTTCGAAAGCCGCGTCCACTGGGCATTTCCGACTCGTCTCGTCGCAAGTCCAGGGGCTGCGCCCAAGCCGGTTTTCCGTCCTGCATGTTGAGTGCGACGAGTTTATGTTTGCAGACCACTAAAGCTCGCCCTTCGTGGATGCAACCAATGTACAGAGCATCCGCTAGATCGTTATCGCGATCGGCCTCCCAGCGAGCTTTCCCCTTTTCCATATTGAGATCGAGGCAAATGATCTTCTCCTCGTCGACCGGCGTCACAAGCGCCGCACCATCACTGATCGTGACCGAAGCGTCCTGCCAACGACGTTCGGATTGATCCTGTGGAATCCCGAATCCACGATTGAAGGCAAACTGGTTAGTGCGTTGAACCTGCTTGTATTGGTAGCCCCACATCAACGATCGCGTGGCAATGTCGACGGCAACGACAGACCCGGCCGATGTCGGGCAAATCAGCACACCATCCGCGAAAGAAGGTGTCGCACCTGCCAGACGCCTGAGGATGTCCTCATCGATCGGAGTACTCTCGACGTGACCTAGCTGTTGAGACCACTCCTGCTTTCCGGTCGCGGAATCGAGGACGACCAACAGGATGTCTTCGCCTAATTCCACCAGGACGTACAAGTGCCCCGATAACGGTAGCGGTGGCCCCAGGAAAAAGGCTCCTGCGAGTTTGGGCTCGTCCAGGCCAGTCTCTGCACCGACCATCCAACGCAAGGAGCCCTGCCGCGCGAGGTCCAAGGCGACAAGCTGATTGTTACTCTTGGGAGAGTCCTGACTTCGGAAACGCAAACCGCCAATCCCAGGGCGAAACGTGCCGCCCATTGGCGTCGCAGGCTGGAGCTCGTCCAACATGTAAACCGACTCGCCATCGCTGCTGAGCTGACCATAGGGGGCGTCCTGCCAGAGGCGTTGGAAACGTTTTTCGCGACGAGCTGCCAGCTCCTCGCCCCCGCTATTCGAGCGATTTGTCAGCGAGATATCGTCAGACGAGGCGCTCCACCAAGGGTACTCCCACACTCGCTTGCCAGTCTCGAAGTCGATCGCCAGCAGCCGTTCCGGCGTCCTCATCAGCACGACATCGCCAATGGCGAGCGGCTGAACCGAGGGCAACGCGGCAATTCCCTGCTCGATCTTGTCGACACGAATCTCTTCAATCAAGCTCTCATCCGTAGGGTCCGCTGCGGTCGGAACACGCCAACGGAAGCTAGGCAACAACAGGCCCCCGGCACTCGCAGCATTGCGGGCTGCGTTACCGCGAAACATCAACCAGTTCGTTGCTCCTTGCACATCGCGAGTCGATTTTCCGGCAAGTTGTTTCGTCAGCCAGACCTCGATGCGAGAATTACTGGGCGAATCTGTTACTTGCTCACCACCAACTTGAAGTGCAAAATCGGGGAATTGGGCGTAAAGCCCCTCCAACGTCTTACGAGCTCGTTCCGGTTGATTGGCCCTGGCCCAGCAGGCGGCCGAGACGAGCGATAGCTCCGGTTCGAATCGGCGAGCTGCGTTTGGCACTGCCAGAAGTCGTTGCAAACACATGGCCGCAGCTAACGGATGACCACGGTCCAGTTGTAACCTGCCGAGCAAGAGCGTCGCTTCATACCCGGCTTCGGTATGAAAATACTTTCGTGTGACTTCGGTGAGCTGATTGATGTCGCCGCTTGCGGCCGCCAGGTTGAGCAACTCTTTGGCATCCGCACCAAACTGCAGTTCGTACAACTCCCGAGCCGATTCCGGGAGCGATCCCAACAGCCGCTGAGCTTCGCCTTTCAGACTCGAACGAACTACGGTCGTGTTAATCGATCCGTAAAAGAAATCCTGTCCGACGTCAGCCCCAATATCATCACCGGTTTCTTCTTCTGCCAACAAGACTCCCAATTCAACCACTGCGTCGCCAAATCGCCGTTCATCAATCGCTTGGCTCGCACGAACGAGGCGCTGCCTGAGCGGACGGGGAGCGGAGCGAAATGTCGTGCCCAAATCATCCGATTGGGCCGCGAGGTTTGAGGGGGTGACGAGCGAAATTGCCACCGCAGGCAGGAGGAAAATCCCGATTAGGACCGTACCGGTGACTCTTTTCATCAGAAATCAGCTCTTTTCGTAGTAAGCGGGTTACCGACGCCGGGGAGCAAGCCGTTCGCACGACACGTGGCCACCGGCTCGAAACAAAATCAAAGCCGACAAGCACCGGCAATGCACCTGCAATTTGGCAAGCGACTCGTCCTAACTCGTTGTGAAAGAGAATCTTATTAAAATAGGGTGTCTGTGGCAAGTTTTCGCTTTCGCACTTAAACATACGTGCGAAATCGTAGGATGGGGAGCGGTTCAAAAGGTTCCTGGCGGGTTCGCCACACCAACGAACAGCCCGAAGAAAACCGGCGGACTTTGAGTTTTTCGTAGTTTTTGCGGCGTTTTGACGTTTGGCCTGCTTGTAATTTCGCCTCTAATGCTTCTAATCATCGCGTTCTGAGCGTAAACAGACGAATGTGGTCCTATTAATTCAGGTAAACCTTACTAAGGAGGGTAAACCGCCATGGCAAAAGTGGCAGCCACAAAACCGCCCACAAAGACTGAAATTCTCACTAACATCGCAGAATCGACTGGCCTGACGAAGAAGCAGGTTCAGGCCGTTTTCGAGGCGATGACCGACGAAATCAACAAGGCCGTCGGCAAGAAAGGCCCAGGCGCATTCACGATTCCAGGATTGTGTAAAATCGTGCGTCAAAACAAGCCCGCGTTGCCAAAGCGAATGGTTCGCAATCCGGCAACCGGCGAAATGGTCGAGGCCGCTGCAAAGCCTGCACGCAACGTCGTTAAGGTTCGCGCGCTCAAGGCCTTGAAGGATATGGTCTAAACTCGCGTAGCAATCGCTTGCGAGGAACAACTCAAACCACTCGATTCACTTTGAGTCGAGTGGTTTTTCATGCGCCATACGGTTAGAGGTTGTGAAAAAATCGTGGGATAGGCTTCCAGCCTGTCATTTTCCCCGTATTTCTGACAGGCTAGAAGCCTATCCCACCCAATAAAATCACAGCCTCTTACCTAAACGTCGCCGAACTGGGCGAGTGCAGCCACCACGACTATAACCACCTGCGGTCCAGAACGACACAAAAACGAGCACGAGTCGCAAGCGAGTGAGTGAGTGAGTTCTGGCCGCACTGACCCCGGATTATTCACAATATCTGTAGGCCGTATCAAGCAAACCGTTGCTGCGCCGGAACTTCGGTCGCAAATCGCAGCCGGCTACGAGTTGCAAAGCGTGTTTGAGAACAAATCGGTTTGCGGAGCTACGGCATGGGTTTGCGACCTCGGTTCGGCCTACGGTGAACAATTCGGGCTGACTCACTCGCTTGCGCGTCGTGCTTGTATGAAAGGGCCGCTTTCATACAAGCGAGGTACAAAGAACAGGGCGGCTTGGTTCGCACCAAGCCGCCCTGTTTCGAATTACCTATCGTGTGGCAGAATCTTTCTAGACCACTTTGGTTTTACCGGGAACGGGAATCGGATAACGTCCGTTCTCGTCCGGTTGAACGGGAGCCGTGTCGTCCATCGACTTGAGGCTATCGAAATCGGCTAACGCCATTTTGGAGTTGATGGCGTCGTCCCACTTCACGACCTTACCCGAGTAGGTCGCGTCGCGGCCGAGAATTGCCGTCATCGTGCTCTTGGCGCCGTACTCGCCTTCATTGGGAACTTCGCCACGACGCAATGCGGCAAACAAGTCGTAATGCTCGACTTGATGACCGTCACCCTTGCCATCGTGGTTCCAAATCAGCTCGTTCTTCGAGTTATAGATCTTGCCGCTGAGATCGGCGTAGCCCTTCGTGCCATGAGCGTGCTCGGAAACGTTGCTCCAGGCGTTTTCAATGTGGCGACACTGGCTGATCATCTTCACGCCGTTGTCATAGGTGTACTCGCAGAAGTGATGGTCAAAAATCTGTCCATGATCGATGCCATTTCGGACTTCGCGCCCGCCCATGCCATTGCACTCGACGGGATAACCTTGAACGAGCCAGTTGCTCACATCTAAATTGTGAATGTGCTGCTCGTTGATGTGATCGCCGCAGAGCCAATTGAAGTAATACCAGTTGCGCATCTGGTATTCCAACTCGGTCTGACCATCTTGGCGGTTCCGCACCCACACGCCGCCACCGTTCCAGTAAACTCGTGTCATCACGAGGTCACCAATCGCACCGTCCCAGATCTTTTGGATGGTTTCGAGGTAGCGAACTTCATGGTGCCGCTGCAAGCCGACGGCGACCGCTAGGTTCTTCTTCTTGGCTTCTTCATTCGCGGCCAGAACGCGGCGCACACCAGCGGCGTCTGTGGCCACGGGCTTTTCCATAAACACATGCTTGCCCGCATTCACGGCATACTCGAAGTGCAACGGACGGAAACCAGGAGACGTGGCGAGGATAACTAGATCGATGTCCGAATCGATGACGTGCTTGTAAGCATCGAAGCCTACAAACTGTCGATCCTTGGGCACATCGGCGTAGTTGCCATGTTGGCCTTTCACCGTGCGATAGCAAGCCTGTAGCCGATCCGCGAAGGCATCTCCCATCGCAACCAGCTTGACTTCACCGTTGGGATTGATGTCGGTCTTCGTCATCGTATTCAGTGCTTGCGCGGCAGCACCGGTTCCCCGGCCACCGCAACCAACCAAGCCGATCTTGATCGTGTCGCTGCCAAACGCATGAGCCGCCCGAGCGATGCTCAAGCTGCCACCAATAACCGCTCCACCGGCCACAAGCATCGACGACTTCTTGATAAAGTCGCGTCGCGATGTCGAATCGGTCTTGGCGGGTTTCTTCGAATCAGTCATTTCAGACTCCTTAACGGGTTTTTTTACAGGTTGAGCGTTGCGCGAACGCCTATTGCGAGATTCAGCATCATTCTACGAACGGTACATAGCATAACTAGCCAAGCGTTGGGATTCAATCATCGCATGCCCCGCAAGTGAGGTAGTCAAACGCTTTGCCTGCGACTCCCACGGATTCTACGGAGTTTTTAGGTTTCGGCGACATCTTCAAGGCTTGGCTTTGTTCCTGGGAACTTGCAGTCTCGCAGACGCGAATTATCGTGGAACTTGCGGGGTCCGACTCTCATCTTTCCGCGAATCTCCAGGCGAGGCAGCTATATGAAGGCCAACACACTAATTACGTTAACCCTCTTCATTGCATCCTGCGGCGGTGTCTTGACTGGCTTTGCGGCCGAACCACTCACGGTCGAGGAGTTGCCGACAGCAACCTGCTGCGATCCGATCGTCATCTATCGCAAGGTCTATCTCAATGAGACCTTGCCGGAACTCGGCGCACGATTGTACGACAAAGTCGATTACACGTTGAAAATTCGCACGCTGACGCGCGACATCCGCATTGCCGAAGCCGAACTTGCTCAGCAGCGGGACCGAGTTCGCGTCTACGAACGTGATTTTGGCAATTCGACCGCCCTGTATCTTACTCGGCAAGACGCCAAGCTCGACGTCGTGAAATCCGAAGAGCAGTTGAAGGTTCTCCGTCAAGAAATGCTCTTGGCCCTGCGATACCGCAACGATCAAATTCGCTACCGTAAACTGCTGCTCACCGAGAACGCCGCTCTCGTTCAACTCGCCAAGTAAACCGGTCAACAACTTCGGCTTGGCCGAAACGCCACAAGTCCTCCGAGCGATGCAGTTGGCTCGGCAGTACATCGAGCAGGAAGAAGCGGAAGTTCAGTCGAGCGGGAGATTCAAAGGGGGCAGGCGTCTTTGATGACAAAGATGCCTAACCTCTTGGTGGCGTTCTACAATCCGCAAGGCTTCACGAGGTTCTCAACCGAGCGGCAGTGTTCTTCTCTAGCAAATGTAGGGCCATATTTTAAGCTGGCTTCGTGACACAGGAAAGCAGCGTGCGGTACGGATCCTGTCATGCACAGCATGCCCCGCGCCTACGTCTCTATGCGAGTTGAGCAGCACGACCAGCGATCACTTGCAGCGAGTTTTGCACAAGGTAACAATGAATGCCTGGAGGAAACAATGATTATTACTAACGAACAGCTCGATTTGGCCCGGAACGGTCAAGTCGTCCGCGTTTCGACAGATTCTGGCGAACTGGTGATTCTGAACGCCGCAACATACGACAAGATTGCGAGGCTGGTCACGGATGATCCCCGCGACGCATACCAATCCGTTTTGAACGCATGGGATGCGGAAGGCAGTCTTGATGATGCAACGATCTATCAGGATCTGGCATGAACCGGGGCGATGTTGTGATCGTCGATTTTTCGCCAGCCAGTCCGTCGACGGGCATTCGTCCCGCTGTAGTTGTTCAGAACGACCGCGACAACGCCCGGATGCAGAATACCATCGTCGCTCAGGTCACGAGCAACACCCGCCGCGCCCTCGAAGACACACAGCTTCTCATTGACCAGAACCACGCGGACTGGCAGCAGTCGGGATTGCGTCTCGGCTCCGTCGTCAACTGCTCGAATCTTGCGGCCGTCCGGCAGTCAGATATCCGCCGCGTGATTGGTTCTCTGTCCTCTGCAACGATGCAGGAGCTTGACACGTGTCTTCGGGCTGCGCTTGAATTGTGATCATTGCACGTCCATCGATTGATAGCCCGGACGTACAAGTTGCACACCTACTGTGTCATGCTTGCAAACAGTGCGTGGAGGACGTTCGACTTACGAAAACGAAGTCGACCTTCGATTCTCGATGCTCAATTCCCTCGGACAAATTCGCTGACTCAACCGCCAGCGTTTGCACTTCGAGCAGTGGCTCTTGGTGCAATCGTCGCGGCCGGTCTTTTCGGTGCCAGTTCATCGCCGTATGCAGTGCCACACGATAAAACCATGTCGCCGGGCTAGTCTTGCCTTCAAACTTTGGCATTGAACGCCACGCCTGAAGCAAGATTTCCTGAGTGAGATCCTGACATTCATCGCTGGTTAGCGTGTACGCACGCGCCACCTTGAGGACGGACGCGCTATGCTCCTCCAACCATTTCGTGAATATCGCTTTGTGATCTTCGTCAAGCACTCATGGCCCTTGCACAGTGACGCAAACTGTCGCTCCAGTAGTATTGGTACCGCAGGGAGGCGACTGCTTACAAGAAATGGCCAATCGCCGATTGAAAAATCAGTCGTGCCGGCTGGCTAGCAGAGCGTGAACTAGTTGCATCCGGCCACAACTACCTTCACAATGGCGAGTCTTGCTATGAAGGGGGTGCGCACATGCTGGCGAAGCTGAATACGTTTTCTTTGCTCGGGATCGAGGCGCTGCCTGTCGAAGTCGAAGTCGACGTGTCGCCTGGCGCGATCCCCAAGACGGTCTTGGTGGGACTCCCCGAAGCGGCCGTCAAGGAAAGCACGCACCGCGTCGAACGCGCGATCGTAAACTCGGGCTTCCTCCGGCCTCAGGATCGGATCGTGATCAACTTGGCACCGGCCGAGTTGCCGAAGCAAGCCGCATCGTTCGATCTTCCGATCACGCTCGGGATTCTGGCGGGCAGCGGCCAGATCGCTTCAGAGCTCTTCGAGCAGTATGCGGTCGTCGGCGAGTTGTCGCTCGAAGGCGCGACGCGACCCGTGAAGGGAGCTCTTTCCATGGCGATCGCCGCAGCGGCACAGAAAGGACTCCGAGGCTTGATCGTCCCCGCAGCCAGCGCTCACGAAGCGGCAGTCGTCGGAGAACTTGACGTGATCGCAGTCGAAAGCCTCGCACAAGCAGTCGGCTTTCTTACGGGTGAATTGGAGATTGAACCAACGCCTTCCGGAATCGAAAAGCTCTTTGACGAACTGTCCGCTTACGAAGACGATTTCTCGGACGTCCGGGGACAGGAGATGGCAAAGCGAGCCCTCACGATCGCGGCCGCCGGCGGGCACAATATCTTGATGATCGGCCCGCCGGGCTCCGGCAAAACGATGTTAGCCAAGCGCGTTCCGACGATCTTGCCCACATTGTCTGCCGCCGAGTCCATCGAGACGACGCGGATCTACAGTGCAGTCGGTCGGTTAGCGGCCGGTCAACCGCTGATGGCTCGCCGCCCCTTCCGTGATCCGCATCACACGATCAGCGATGCAGGTCTCGTTGGTGGCGGCAGTACACCGGCCCCCGGCGAGATCAGTCTGTCGCATAATGGTGTTTTGTTTCTCGACGAATTGCCTGAGTTCAATCGCAGGACTTTGGAAGTGCTGCGTCAGCCGCTCGAAGACGGCACGGTAACAATTTCTCGGGCCCTCACTTCGACCACATTCCCCGCCGATTTCATCCTGATCGCGGCGCTGAATCCTTGCCCCTGTGGCTATCGGAACGACCCACGTCGCGACTGCCACTGCTCGATACCCCAAATCGAGCGTTATATGGCGAAAGTCAGCGGCCCGTTACTGGATCGCATAGATATCCACATCGAGGTGCCGGCGGTGCCCTTCAAGGAGTTGACCGAGGGTGCTGCCGGGACATCTAGTGGCAAAATGCGAGAACAAGTCGTCGCGGCGCGAGGGCGGCAATCGGAACGGTTTGCCAGTTTTCGTGTCCGATCCAATGCGAAAATGAAATCTCAGCAAATTCGACGGTTCTGCCCGCTTGACGAGACCTGTGCCAATCTGTTGAAATCTAGCGTCAACGAGTTGGGACTGTCCGCTCGGGCGCACGATAAAGTTTTGCGAGTTGCCAGAACGATCGCCGATTTGGATGGCAGCATCGACATTCAGCAGTCTCACTTGCACGAAGCAGTGAACTACCGGATGCTCGATCGCAACATTTGGACCTAGTTTTCGCCCCCAGGGGACATACCTCCCTTCTGGCGAATTCTTCCAAGGTTGATTGCAAATTGCCTGCCGCCATGATAACTTTGTTATGTTATTAAGCAGTTCGGGTAACCGAACCGGATTAGCCGCTAGTTAGATTATCGAAACGGAAGACCACTATGTCGTCACTGAAGTCGCGAGAAGAGGAAGGCGTCTTAATCGTTAACTTTACGGACGCCAAGATTCTCGACGAAGCTCGCATCCAGCAGATCGGTGCCGAGTTAATGGAGATGGTTACCGCAGCTACGCAAAGCAAAAAGATGCTGCTGAACTTTCAGGGCGTACAGTTTATGTCCTCGGCGATGATCGGAAAGCTCGTTCTTCTGAATAAGAAGGCGAAGACGGCTGAAATCGATCTGAAGTTCTGCACCATTTCGCCGAACGTGCTGGAAGTCTTTAAGATCACGCGTTTGAATAAGGTCTTCAAGATTTTCGCTGACGAAGAGAAGGCGTTGAAGTCCTATACAGGCGGTGGTGGTTGGTTCGGCAAATAGCGGTAGGCCGAACTCGATAGGCTGCTGAAATGTGTGCGGTTCTATCGTTATTTATCGCACCGGTCGAAGTAGATGGACAGTGCAGCACGTCCGAGTGACCGTATCCCAGGTTGTGCCTCGGGAGCCGATGGCCTCTTAGAGCAGCTGCCGGTGTTCGCGTATATCGCGAACCTGACCAACCAGCAATTGACATATGCTGGCCAGCGAGTGGTCGAGCTTTTAGGGTATCAGTCGCAGGAACTTGTCCGCCAAGGCTTTCGTTTCTTCGAGTGTCACACGCATCCGAGCGACCTCAGTCGACATCGCGACGCAAACTATGCGGAACTTGTGGAACACGAAGTTGCCGACCACGAGAGTCGAATCAGGCACCGTGATGGTCGATGGCGGTGGGTACGTCGCCGCGAAGTTGTTATTAAGCGTGACGAGCATGGCGCGCCGATTGAGATCCTGGGCATCGCCGTAGACGTGACGGAACGAAAACTGTCGGAACGGCACCTCGTTCGTCATCACGAACGTCTGCTCCAACTCCTTGCCTATGACATCCACGACGGACTTGTCCAGGATATCGTCGGGGCGCAAATGGTACTCGAGTCGGTGATTGAATCGGTCGGCATGCTCGCGGGCGACTGCGTTCAAGAGTTAATCCTACTTCGAGGCTTGCTGCGCAAGGCCATCGGCGAAGGGCGGCGGATGATCACAAATCTGCGGCCCATGATTATCGACGAGATGGGCGTGGTCGAGGGCATCCATGAGGTGGTTGCCGTCGACGAAGCGACCCAGCGTCGGGAGGTCACCGTCACCCCCAATGTGCGCTTCAG
>CAUJKL010000162.1 GCA_963204995.1 Planctomycetota bacterium
CTTCCACATCGTCCTCGAATCGCACCATCCCCAGCAGCCGATAAAGCTCCGCCGACTGCTCCTCGGACCGGATGCCTAGCCAGCGATGGTAGGGGTCGAAAGGAGTAGTCATGCGATCAATACCGGTACGAGCAGTTCACGTGTTGCCTGACGAATTGTGCCTTGACGTGTAGCGCAGTGGCAAGTCAGCGCAAGGCCGCACCAACCGAAGCGCCGTACCGGCATTCGCATCGCGCCGTGTTGTAGCCAATTGCCGGAGCTGCGTCGCAAAGCCTCCTTGATCCGGCCTACGTTACTACGATCTACGATTTATCCGGTTAAGATGGTTCGCCCCAATCGTCTGCGTCGTTCACGCATTTTGGAGCAAGGCCTCCCCAGGCAAGGTCGTAATGCCCAAGCTCAACGAAGCGGTGGAAGGAAGACCATTGCCAGTCAGCGACACGCGGAACCAACTCGTGTTTTCGCGGATTCCAGTGAATGTAATCCGCACATCGTTCAAGGTCTTCTTCGTCGCGCACCGTGTGTTCCCAAAATCTCGGTTGCCAGACACCACGTTCCCCTCGCCGACGTTGCGACTCGGTGACCCGTGCTTCCGGCAGTCCCGCCGCGAGCCATCGATCGCTAAACTCTGCTTTGATCTGTTTCATGCGTATCGAGTACCGCTGATCGCCAGCGGGCAACTGCATCACAAGATGCCAATGATCGGGCAGCAAGACGTTAGCCACGAGTGTTAAGGGATGCCGGTCGCGAACGGACTCAATCGCCTGTCGCAGGAACCTTCGCCCATCATCCGTTACAAGAATCCGCCGCCGACCGTAGGTCACCACCGTGAAGAAGAACGTCCCGCCAGGAACATACCAGCGTCGATAATCAGACATCCCAGTTCTCCCAAGCCTGGATCGAGCCAATTGCCTAGCGTATACATTCCACGCCACCACCGCGATTGATCCCGTAGGCCGGACCAAGCGGAGCGCCGTTCCGGCATTCGCATCACGCCGTAATGTTGCCAATTGCCGGAGCGGCGTCGCAAAGCCTCCTTGATCCGGCCTACGTTACTTCGATGTGATCGCACTTGTACCGTCTACCTCCGTGGTTGCGCGTGTGTAGTCTCTGACAAAGACGCTATAGAAGCTCGACACTTTATTGCGTAGCAGGGATGGTGGTGTATTACCCAATGCACTTGCCCTCAGCCGCGCCACTTCCTCGCGATGGTTCCAGACACTAACTTCTTTCGAATCCCCATCGCGACATTTCAATTCAGCAGCCAAAGTGAAGGCATAGGACGACTCAACTTTGTCTGTCGCGAACGACAACGTCAGCACTGCCGCAGATGCTTCTTGTGATTCGGCAATGACCTTCAGACCCAATCGGTCCAAGACTTCCTCTGCCAACTTTAGGACCATCAAGTCATACGTATTCTTAGGTTTGCGATCGAGTTTGATCATTACTTCTGAGATGCCGGCAAACAACTCCTTAAGCCGTTCTGGAGTTGGTGGACCGAGTTTCCGCTGATCGGTGTTGGATTTCTCGTCACGTTTGGCGTCACCGTCAGAAGGGGGCGTTGTAATGACTAACTGCGTCTCGGGAGTCTCGGGAGGGACATTGAGCGTATCTAGCTTTGCGATTACATCTGTCGGTCGTTCCGTTTCTGGTGTCATCGTTCGCGTCGGAGGTGTAGCCTGCACAGTATTGGGTTTCACTTCCGGTTCAACGAATACCACGTCTCGCGCGTGTCGCGCCGCTTCCGCGCGGCGAAGATAACGATACAAACCCCAAGAAGTGAGCCCGAATGCCAACAGTCCCACGACAGCCGCGAGGGCAAACCACTTGCGGAAGAGAGGTTCCTCGTGAAAGGGCGTTGACTTTTTGTAATGGTCCAAAGCTAGGGCACCGGCCAGCATCAGGCCGAGCCAGCCGGCACGCTCTTGCCAGCGGAACTTCCGATACAGGTCACGGACAACGCGGTCCTTCGGCTTGAGTTCCATTAAACGCTGCACGTTGCGAAGCGTGCCGGGCCGCATCCGGTCGCGCAATCCATATTCAATCTGCGCGATCAATTGATCGACTTCTTCTTGCAGCTCCATGGCTTTGTCGAGCAGCTCGTTGATCTCCGGAGTCCGCAATTGCTTGTCGACTTGCAACAACTTTTGCGCCGCTTCGCCATACTCGTGGTTGGCAAACAACTCACGCGCCAACCCCAAGACGTATGCGGCGGCTTGTTGTTTCTGTTGCAGCAGTGCGTGCAGGGAAACGAGTTGCTGTTCCGCCCACTTGGCGTACTGTACCGTCGCCGGAGCGGTCAGTTTACGCATCGCCTCCAACAACGAATTCGCCTCGCGCCACTGTTGAGACTCGTACATCTTCACGATCAGCCTACGCTGCGATTCCAGATCTACGTTTGGAACGGCAGGACGATCATCGGATTTCGAAGCGGCCTGAACTGCTGGTTGTGACGCAATGCTTGGACCAATCAAACTCGCGTCGTAGACGACCTTGGTGGCGTGGTCCGTCAAACATGCCTTTGCATGGCCGAGTTCGTTGAGCAGTTGCCGTGCAAGTTCGGCATGTGCGCCCAGCGTGTTGCGCCGCACATGAGCGATCTGCCGTTCGGCGGCGTCGCGGATCACTTCTGCGTCGTCCTCGAATCGCACTAGTCCCAGCAGTCGATAGTGATCCGCTGGCTGCTCCTCAGGCCGGATGCCGAGCCAACGGTGATAGGGGTCGAAGGCGGGTGTCATGGGTCAATACCGGTACGAGAAGTTCATGTGTGGCCCAACGTATTGTGCCTGGACGCGTAGAGCTGCTGCAAGCCCGGCACAGACCGTAGGCCGGACCAAGCGGAGCGCCGTTCCGGCATTCGCATGACGCCGTGTTGTTGCCAATTGCCGGAGCTGCGTCGCAAAGCCTCCTTGATCCGGCCTACGTTACTGACGTAGGTCGCCGGAAATTCGCTTGCATCTGTGACATCCGTTTGGCCCGACCATGGCGTGGTGCCCATGACCGCTTGCCATTGGCCTTGAGTCACCTCGGTCTTCGCCAAGTAGAATGGTTTGGTAGTATGCACTTGATGCTGCTGCTCGTAGTCTGTGCGATCTCTTTCAGTCGTGGGTGACCCCATCAGGAATTCGCCAGCGGGGATCAACACCAACTGCATCCCAATCGAATTATTGAATACTCGGGGCAGGTGCGCCGCGCCGGCAGGACTTGCGGCCGACGATTCGGACGCAGGCGACGATGCCACGTCGTTTGCACTGGAGACGGCACGTTCTGCCTCGTTGCTCTCCATTGAATCTGCGACTGCTGGAATGAACGTACCGGATGCCGTGGCCGTCGCGTCAGTTCGTTCGGGCGAAGCGTTTGGCGCTATGTCAACCGTGGATTTCGATTCGTCGCCCGACGTCACGACGGCTTGTGGAAGCGATTTGCTAGAAGACGCCAACGATTGGCCGGACTCGGTAGCCACACGTGTCGCCCACGACACGGCCAGCACGACACTTACGGTGGAAACGATCATAACTCCGGCAATCGCGCAGACGCGTAGAAAGCCGTGCAGCAATTCGTTACCCTCTCCAGCGATCTGCTTCAAAATGGCGTCGGCTTGGCGGACTAACTCGCGACCGGATGATACCGCCGACAGTTTGGGTTGTCGTAGGGTTTGCATCTGCGCCACAGTTTTCGGCCGACCCCGAACGGGCGGTGGAACTGCGGGGATAGCCCGCGTTTTAGACTGGGGAGCAAGTTGCAGCGGTCTGACTTCGTTCGGGGCCGCAGCCGATACTCTGACATCGGGCTCAATAAGTCCCAGCGGGATCGGAGCGGTCGGGCGTGTGCTTGGCCGGTCGATGCGGTGTACGTCGGCCGGATAATCGGCATGAGGCGGTGCTACCCCAGTGCCCTTCAACGACGCGTCGTAGGATCGCTTCGTATTCCCGACGATCAAACAAGCTTTGGCGTTGCCGAGTTCATTGAGAATCCGATTGGCATCCTCGGCGTGGTCACCGACCGCATAGCGTCGCACGTGAGCAATCTGCCGTTCGGCGGCGTCGCGGATCACTTCGACATCGTCCTCGTGTCGCGACAGTCCCAGCAGGCGATAATGGTCCGCCGGTTGGTCTTCGGGCCGGATGCCCAGCCAGCGGTGATAGGGATCGAAGGGAGCTGTCATGCGTTTTAACGAAAATTCGAGGAGACCACCACCGTGTCGGACGTATTGTGCGTCGACAGCCGGTGTCGCTGCAAGTCGGGCACAGCCAAGTAGGTCAGGCTGTGCCTGACTCCAAGCGAATTCGACTCTTCAATGCACAATCCGTCAGACCCAGCCTGACCTACTTCACTGTCTTGCCGGACCTATTGCGCCCCGACCGCTGATGTCGCGACTCGTCAATGGCAGCTTCCAGGCCGGGGTACTTTGGGAATTCCGTCTTTAGTCGTGTGTAGTAGCGAGATGCCTCGTCCAGCAGTCCTTCGATTGTGACAAAGTCTGTCGCGGGATTGAGCGCCTTGGCCCGGCCGACTAGTTGCTGAGCTGATTGAAACAGCAGGTTCTCAAAGAACTCGACCCTAGCGACGTGAATCCATTCGACTTCATACAAGACTGCATCGTCGTACAAAAAACGGATTTGCAATTTGCCTTTACGTTCCGACTCCAACAATTTCGGTCGAGACAGAGTTGTGATTGTCTGCACCTCCGCCAAAAAGTTTCTGTTTTCTTTGTCGAGAATAATCACATCAAAAGGCTTACGATCCAGGAGCGGAGTCCGATCCAAGACGATCTGGGCCGACCGATAGTCCTCGCGTTTCACATATTCGGCAACGATCTCAGCCACTATCAGTGGCCTTGCTTGCTCTACGCGTTGCTGCGCCTGTAGTTTTAGTGCGTCCTTGGATGTTGCCTCTTCACTCGGGGTTGGAATCGCTTGGGGCACTTGGAGCGATGGCGGAGAGGACTGGAAGTCGATTGGAGATTCCTCCGGAGTAGTCGGCTCTGAATTCGGGACGGCTGCGACATCAGGCACAGGCGGATGCTTGGGATCGGGTATGGCGGCTAGAGGCTCACCGAAGGAGCTTTTCTCCATTTCCTCAGCGTCCGGCAATACTATCTCGTCCGGCGGGATTGCTCTCGGTGATTCGGCCACAGCTACTGGAGAGTCGTTCGGGATTAGTGGCACCTTTGCATGGCGAAGATAAATCAACAATCCCCAAGAAGTGAGGCCGAATGCCAACAGGCCCACGAGAGCCGCGAGGGCCAACCACTTTCGCAAAAAAGGTTCATGGTCCATCGACGACGCTTGTTTGTGGTCAGCTAAAGTGAGAGCATCGGCCAGCATCAGTCCCAACGAACCAGCACGCGTTTGCCAGCGGAACTTGCGATACAGATCACGCACAACGCGGTCCTTCGGCTTGAGTTGCAGGAGGCGTTGCACGTTGCGAAGCGTGCCTGGCCGCATGCGGTCGCGCAATCCAAATTCAATCTGCGCGATCAATTGATCGACTTCTTCTTGCAGCTCCATGGCTTTGTCGAGGAGCTGGTTGATCTCCGGAGTCCGCAATTGCTTGTCGACTTGCAATAACTTTTGCGCCGCTTCGCCATACTCTTGGTTGGCAAACAACTCACGCGCCGACCGCAAGATGTATGCGGCGGCTTGTTGTTTTTGTTGCAGCAGTGCGTGCAGCGAATCGAGTTGCTGTTCTGCCCACTTGGCGTATTGTACGGTCGCGGGCTGGGTCAGTTTACGCATCGCCTCCAACAGCGAATTCGCCTCGCGCCACTGCTGGGACTCGTACATCTTCACGATCAGCCTGCGCTGCGATTCCAGATCCGCGTTTGGAACGGCAACACGGACATCGGAGTTCGAAGCGGCCTGAACTGCTGCGGGTGAGGCGGTGTTTGATTTGATCAAACTCGCGTCGTAGCGCGCCTTGGCGGCGTGGTCCGTCAAACAAGCCTTCGCTTGGCCAAGTTCGGTGAGTAATTGCCGTGCAAGTTCCGCATGTGTGCCCAGCGTATTGCGTCGCAAATGCGCAATCTGCCGTTCGGCGGCGTCGCGGATCACTTCGACGTCGTCCTCGAATCGCGCCAGCCCCAGCAGCCGATAATGATCCGCCGGTTGCTCCTCGGGCCGGATGCCGAGCCAACGGTGATAGGGGTCGAAGGGAGTTGCCATGCGATCAATACCGGTACGAGCAGTTCACGTGTTGCCTGACGTATTGTGCCTTGACGTGTAGCGTCGTTGCAAGTCAGCGGTCGGCCGGACCAAGCGGAGCGCCGTTCCGGCATTCGCATCACGCCGTGTTGTTGCCAATTGCCGGAGCTGCGTCGCAAAGCCTCCTTGATCCGGCCTACGTTACTACGTTACTTTTGTTTAGCTACGTGGCTAACATGGCACAGTTGTTCCTATTAGAGGCTGCGTAGCTTAGCGGCCTCGTCACGCGATGCTTCTACGCCAGTCGGTTGAAACCC
>CAUJKL010000163.1 GCA_963204995.1 Planctomycetota bacterium
TCGAACTTCCCCGTGTGATTCTGCTCTCACTCATAGCGTTCAGTGCACCGGGTGGATACGCTTGAAGAAAACATATTCGGCCGAAAGAGAGCCATTTATGGATGAGTCAAATCCTCAATCGCCGGCACCATCTTCTGCGTGCCTGTTGGAAGTCGCCCACACGCTTCACAGGCGGCTAAGCCACTGGCACGATCCGGACGTCCTGGAGATGCAACCACTCGACGAAATCACAGCGATGGATGTCGTTGGGTTTCGATTCAAGAAGAATGTACGGCCGCAGCAATATCCTCCGGCCGATTCCGTGCGGATCTGTGCCTTCGACCAAGGGCCCTTAGTCCCCGTCGATGAAGAGTACCCAGAGACGTGGGAGAAGATGGATGTTCCGGATAGCTACCAAGACTCTGCTGGGATCGCGACTCATATTCCGCCTTCCCTAACGGATCGCAATGCAACTTGGCAGTGGATGGGTGTCTTCCTCTGGAACCTAAACCTCTTCCCGTCGCACCCGGCGGTTGAATATGTCGGCGCGGTCTTTCAGCAAATTCTGGAACTGCCGATGTACTTGCGAGGCGAGGTTCCGCAAAGCATGCATCCGCGACCGGACCGCCCCTATTACATGGCTGGCCGGCCTGTGCCGGTCGAACTGCTTGATCAATTAGTCACTGCAGCGGAGAAACTGCACGATCTGGTCGTCAGTAGTGGCCTGGAACTTCCTCGCGATCAGAGGCCAGAGAGCAGCACAAATACTTCCAAGGCAAATGATTCTTCAGAACCTGGAGTAACTTTGTTTGATGCTGCCATGTTCTTCGAGGATGGCGATGACAAAGCTGCCCGATCTTTGGTGCGTCGCTGGCATGATCAAAACGTTGTTCCAGAGTTTTCCGTGGGTAAGTGTCCGACCGATGCGCGAGCCCGGCTGTATCGATTGCTGGACGTTGTCGAAAAGGTTGCGGGAATCAGCAACCTGAATCGTCGCGAGCAAAGTCGTTTGACGAAACATCTTACGGCGAGGCTCCGACTGCCTCGCCCTGAATGATTGCTGGTAAAGTTGTAGGAGTTTGTCCGACGCGCCTTGCGGGTTAAGTACAAACGCCACCGTTGGAGTTTTTCATTCCACGGAGGTTTTTGTCATGCAAGGATATCTGCTTGAAGTGCTATTTCCGACAGGTTGGCGTCGGAGTGGCAATATACTCTGGCGCTTTGCCGAGGCCGAAGTTGCGGCACGGGCGGCAATTGCAGAGGACGAGGCACGCGCTGTTCGCGTCCTGCCTGTTCGTGTCTTGCGAACTTCGGTTCTTGAATTGACTGGGGAACATGCTGGAGAGCCGGCATGAATCATCCAGCCATCATTTGCGATGCAGCGCGCGGAAGTGTGGGTGAACTCGCCTCCCTGCTCGCCGCTGGCATCCTTCGGCTCCACGAGCGGAATGTTTTGGGGCCGGTTCCAACCGCTGCCACCGAATCCTCGAATTCCGCGTCAGCATGCCTTGAGGTTCCGGCGTCCGCACTGCTCTCTGTGACCACCACGGGAGTTAACGCCGTGGAGACAAAAACCCACAGGAGCAATGAACTATGAGATTCAATCTGGCAAGAGAGCTGGCGGCACTCGAACGCATGGGGCCGACGGAACTTCGGGAACGATACCTCGAAGTTTTCGGCGAACCCACGAATGCCAACAGCAAAGCCTGGCTCGTCAAACGGATCGCTTGGCGTCTGCAGGCCAATGCGGAAGGCGGTCTAGCGGAACGAGCGCTTGCCCGCGCCCACGAATTGGCCAACGACGCCGATCTACGAACTACCGCCCCCAAGGCCAAGTCCGCGCCGGCAACGCGACAGGCGGCCACCCACGCAACGACGTTGCCTATGACCGGCGATAGCCGCGTGCCACTTCCCGGCACGGTAATCACCCGCGAGTACAAGGGGCAGATGTTGCGAGTAAGTGTCCTCGCCACAGGTTTCGAGTTCGAGGGTGAGATCTATAAGTCGTTGTCGGCTTTAGCGAAGCACATTACTGGTTCACATTGCAGTGGCCACTTGTTCTTTCGAATGAATGGAAAGGCAGGTGCGAAATGACGAAGCCGAGAATGCGCAGTGTTGGCTATGAGCGCAAGAGCACATCAGAAGGGCTGGGAAAGGACTTTAACTCGATTGATGCTCAACGAGAGACCATCCGAAACCACATACTGACTCAAGGCTGGGAATATGTCCCCACCGATTACTCGGATGGAGGTTTTTCAGGTGGCAACCTGGAGCGTCCGGGACTGCAGCGTTTGATCGCTGACATCAAGGCCCGCAAAGTTGATGTGGTGGTTGTCTACAAGGTCGATAGATTAAGTCGCTCACTGATTGACTTCGCCCGGCTGATGGAACTCTTCCTTGAGCACGGCGTATCGTTCGTTGCGGTTAGCCAACAAATCGACACATCGACTTCGATGGGAAGATTAATGTTGCATGTCCTGATGAGCTTCGCCCAGTTCGAGCGTGAGATCATCAGCGAAAGAACTCGCGATAAGATCGCCGCATCTCGTCGCAAAGGGAAATGGATCGGCGGACGCCCCGTCCTTGGATATGACGTTAACCGAGACACGAAGAAGCTCGTCGTCAATCCAGGCGAGGCGGCCCAGGTAAAGTCGATCTTCGAATTGTATCTGGAATATGGCGCGCTCCTTCCCGTCGTCGAGGAACTACGTCGTCGCGGCTGGGTCAACAAGCTGTGGACTACTAAGAAAGGTCATACGCAAGGTGGCTTGGCGTTCACGAAGACGAGCTTGCATTACACGCTCACGAATGTCATTTACGCTGGCAAGGTTGGATATTTAAAGGAAATCCACGATGGCGAGCACGCCGCGATCATCGATGACAGTACATGGCAGAAGGTCCAGCGTCTCCTGCAGCGCAATGGCCGAACCGGCGGCGCGGCGGTGCGAGACAAATATGGCGCGATCTTGAAAGGCTTGCTGTTCTGTAAGCCATGCGGGTGTGCGATGTCGCCAACGCATTCGACGAAGGGCAACAAGCGGTATCGATACTATGTGTGCACACGCGCCCAGAAGGCCGGGTGGAACTCATGCCCATCGAAGTCTGTCCCCGCGGGCGAGATCGAACGGTTCGTGATCGACCAGATTCGCCACGTCGCAAAGAACCCGGACTTGGTTCGTGAGACGCTGCAGCAAATCAGCACCCAGCAGCAAGCACAAGCGGCGTCGCTTGAATCCGAGTTGACCGTTCTCGGGCGTGACCTCGCACATTGGAACGGCGAGTTATTCGAGGTTTCGCAGGCCATCTCGGGCCCACACGCCACGGCACGCTTAGCAGACTTGCAAGAACGCATTACCAGCGCCGAGCGCCGCATGACCGAGGTCCGCGACCAACTAGCGGTTGCCACCAGCACGCACATCGACGAGGCCGAAGTCACCGACGCGCTGGCCAAGTTCGACGATGTGTGGGCCATACTCACCCCGCGCGAACAAACCCGCGTCGTCGAGTTGCTGATCGAGCGAATCGACTACGACGGCGGCAACGGCAACATCGCCATC
>CAUJKL010000164.1 GCA_963204995.1 Planctomycetota bacterium
TCGGCGAAGAGTGGGGCATGCTGAACGACTACGACTTCGTCAGCGATCCGGCCAAGGCAGGCGACACACGATGGGTTCATCGCCCCAAGATGCGTTGGGAGTATCTGGACGAATTGCAGGACGATGGCTCGATTCGTAAACGCATATTTACCTCGGCGCAACGCATGATTCAGCTACGGAAGGAGCTTCCCGCGCTGGCCGATTTACAGATGGAGCTGGTTGCCACCGACAATCCTCACGTCCTGGGTTACGTCCGCATGCACGAAGGCAATCGCTTGCTCGTGCTCGCGAATTTCTCGGAAGCACCACAGGCCGTCGCCGGGAATCGGCTGAGAACTGCGGGACTGGGGCGTTTCTTTCAAGACCGGATCAGCGGCACGACGATTGCCACGTCGACGGACATCGAACTCGATACCTATGGTTTTCTGTGGCTGGAACGGGTCTAGGACTCGAGCACACCGGGTCGCATTCGGCGCATCTCGACTATAATGTTGTGGTCTCTGTACGTCGCCACTCACCTCTTCACGTCACGGACTCGAAAGCCATGTTTCGCACTACTACCGTGCTGCTCGCACTCATTGCTACAGCCTCGTCGTTAATGGTTCGCACTTGGGGCGCTGACCGCCCGAACGTCGTCGTCATCCTGGTTGATGATATGGGCTTCTCGGATATCGGCTGTTATGGCAGCGAAATCCCGACGCCCAATCTGGATGCACTTGCGGCGAACGGCTTGCGGTTTCGGCAGTTCTATAACACGGGCAGATGTTGTCCCACGCGAGCCACACTGCTAACCGGATTGTATGCGCATCAAGTTGGCGTCGGGCACATGACGGACGATTACAAAGTGCCTGGCTATCAAGGTTACCTGAACGACCGTTGTGTGACGTTGGGAAACGTGGCGAGTAGTGCGGGTTACCTCTCGGCGGTCACTGGCAAGTGGCACGTCGGCTACAAGGCTACAAGGCTCCGTCGATGTTGCCGAATGCTCGTGGCTTCGATCGGTTCTATGGCGTGCCCGAGGGAGGCGGATTCTACTTTCAGGTCAAACCAGGTCGAACCGTTCGGTTGAACGACGAAGTGCTTTATTCGCAGGACAAGCCAGCGCCCGACGGTTGGTACTCGACGGACGCGTGGACCGAGTACGGCTTGAAGTTCGTTGACGAAGCGATCGCGGCCGACAAGCCGTTCTTTTGGCACCTGGCTCACAACGCTCCGCATTTTCCCTTGCAGGCCGATGCCGACGATATTGCCATGTTTCGCGGCAAGTACAAGGCAGGCTGGGATAAGTTGAGTGCCGAACGTCATGCAAGGCAACTTGAAATCGGCCTGATCGACTCGGCTTGGGAGAAGGCGGAGCGACCCGATCGCGTCAGTGAATGGAATGCTCTGGCCGAAAAGGACAAAGATCGCTTCGATCATTTGATGGCGGTGTATGCCGCGTGCGTCTATCGCATGGACCGATCGATCGGCACAGTCGTCGAGGGTCTCAAGCAGCGGGGAGTGTTCGACAATACGCTGCTGCTGTTTATGAGCGACAACGGAGGATGTGCCGAGAGCGGTCCGAACGGCAAGAGCGAGGGTGATCCAACGACTGCCGATTCGACCTGGTTCTGCGGCGAGTCGTGGGCCTGGATGCAGGATACGCCGTTCCGAAAGTTCAAGCATTACAATCACGAAGGCGGCATCGCGACGCCGCTGATTGCTCACTGGCCGAAAGGTATTGCTGCGCGAGGCGAATGGCGAGACCAAACGACTCATCTGATCGATATCATGGCGACGTTGGTGGACGTGACGGGTGCGACCTACCCGAAAGAACAGGACGGCACAGCGATTCTTCCCCCGGAAGGCAAGAGCCTTGTTCCCGCGTTTGCCGATCAACCCATCGAGCGCGACGCACTCTATTGGGAGCACGAAGGCAACGCTGCGATCCGTCGCGGTGATTGGAAGCTCGTCCGACTAGGCGGCAAGGGGAAATGGGAGTTGTACGACATGAAGTCAGATCGCACGGAGATGCACGACCTGGCAGGCTCACGCCAGAAGCTCGCCAAGGAGCTCGAATCGCAATGGCTTGCCTGGGCGAAACGCTGTAATGTTTCGCCCAATGGTCTGCCAAACGCGCAGAAGAAAAAGAAGGCGAAATGAGATGCTGATATTTGGGTTTGGCTTAGAAGCACGTTCCCGGAGCCGGCTTACCGTAGAAGAAGCCTTGCCCTAGCTCGAAACCAAGATCGCTACAGATGCAGGATTCCTCGTCGCGCTCCACACCTTCCGCAAGCGGAACGATCCCAATATCACGAGCCATTCGCACCAGCGACGAAACCATCTGCTGCTTCTGCGATGACGCTTCGTCCAGATCATGAATCAAGGTGATGTCGAATTTTAGGTAGTCGGGTTTGACATTTACTAACTCGACAAGTCGCGCCTGTCCCGCTCCGAAATCATCGAATGCGAGACGGATATCAAGATCGGCCAATGCCGCACGAATCTCGATCATTTGCTTAACGTTCGTAACCGCACCTTCGTGAATCTCTAGCGTTAGCGGTTGCAGCGGCCGCGTTTCGCGGATGGCTCGCATGGCGTCGATCAATCCGGTCTCGATCAACTCGCGTGGATGCGTGTTGACGAACAAATGAGGGGAAGTCGCGAAGCAGGAGCTTTGCAGCACGCCTTCCCACCGCAGCATATTGCTTAACTGCACCTCGAGGTTCAACTTCGCCGCTGCCCGAAACATCGCGCCCGGCGTTTCGATTCCGTACAGCCGACTTCGTCCCAGCACTTCGTAAGCGATCGTTTCGCCGCTCGCCAAGTCGACAATCGGTTGGTAATAGGGACTTACCTGCCGCTCGCTCATTAACTTGTCGAACTGTACGAGTGCCAATGCCTGATCGTAGACGTCTTCTTGTATGGTCGCCGACGTGACCGCGCCGGCATGTCGCTGAAGCCGGAGCGCGACATCGGCGAATTGCACAAGATCGTCCTGCTTGAGTTCGATCGCACCCGACAGACGGTTGCCGTTGACGTAAGTGCCGTTCGTGCTGCCGAGGTCATGTAGCACTAATCGGCATGGTTCGGTTACGAACTCGGCGTGATTGCTCGAGACGGTTCGGAACGGCAAGCACAGCGATGAGTCGGGGCGGCGGCCCACCGTGAATCGCGACGCGTTAATGGGAATGTGTACCTGCTCGCCGCTGTGACCAGCAGGACTCAAATGACCAACGAGAAACCATAACGCCGTCGTCGGCGCATTGGTTAGCGAGTATGAATTTGGTGGTGCCAGTAGTGGCATGACATTTCTCCAGTTCAGAAGTAGTCTAGGTCACGCTAAACGATGGGGGGAGTGAAAACTCGGGAGCCCGTCAGTCTCCTTAGGGGACAGCGCCACATTTTATTAGCCGTTTGGTAGACCGGAATTAATTCCGGTCTACAGACTTGTCCTACGATCCGCAATTGACAAGAGAAGCGATTGCTCCCATTGAGAGGGTAATGACGTTTAGTGGCGGTAGGTTGCGGGGAATTCTACAAGCACTGCACGCGAACATCGCCTTGCAAGTAGCAGTGACCTACGTTTGCGTGAGGCACCTCGCCGCGTCTTGCGCGAACAGGGGCCTCCCAGGCATTATCTAACGATCGGCAATCAAGAAGTAACGGGATCCAACGATGGTAACTGAAACGCTTGAGATTGAAGGCGATCTGCTGGCAACGCTGCTCGCGGAAGACGCGTTTCTTCCGGTGGAACCTCGCACGTTGAAAGAGACGGGCCTACCCATCGCGTTCGTCGAAGGAATGATCCTCAAATCGATTGCGATTACAGGCACAAGCAGCGGACGCAATATCTCTGACCACCTCTGTTTGCCCTTCGGCATTTTGGAAGAGGTGTTCGGCTCGCTGCGGACGCGGCAGTTGCTCGTTCATACGGGCTCGGCACCCTTCGGCGATTACTATTACACATTGACCGACCAAGGGAATAAGTACGCACAAAGTGCGGCGAAGGCGTCGACCTATGTAGGCCCGGCACCGGTGCCGTTGATGGACTACGTCATCTCGGTGGATGCCCAGTCGATTACCGCAGAATCACCGCGTCGCGACGAACTTGAACACGCGTTTCAAGGCATCACCATCGACCCCGACTTGTTCGATATGCTGGGGCCAGCAGTGAACTCGGGAGCGGGAATGTTTTTGTACGGTTCGCCGGGGAACGGAAAATCGACGATCGCACAACGGATGACATCCTGCTTCGGGCAAGAGATCTGGATTCCGCACGCGATCATCGACAGCGGCCAGATCATC
>CAUJKL010000165.1 GCA_963204995.1 Planctomycetota bacterium
ATCGACGTCGTTGTCTCGAGGATCCGCGTTGCGAATCAACCAGGCCCAATGTTCGATCTCTTCCGTGTAACCGCGGCTGACGGGGCCCGAGTCTGCGGCCTTGGCAAGTGACGAGGCGGCGGTTGGAGCACCGCTGGCTTGCGTGTCCAGCACTGGACCGGACTTGCCGTCTTTCACCTTAATCCTGGATGACGTGTCGTCGTCACGATAGAGCATCACTTCTTGTTCGGTCTCAAGGACCAACGTTCCCTTTGATCCCAAGACGATCTCGCCATAGCCGCCGAAGCCGTTGCCGTTGATCGACGAATACGTCACGACGATCTTCTTGTTGGGATCTTGCTCGTAGCCGGGAATGCCAGTCTTCGGATCGGGCAAGTTGCTGACTTTGTCCTCATAGCCAACATCGAACGTGCTGTCGTAGTGCGGGCCAGGGAACTCGAACATGCAGTACACGTGATCGTCCGCGTCGCGGTCCAGGGCGAAGATGTGTCGCCCGCCCACTGCGTGAACCGATAGCGGATGGACGTGGACTTGGTCTTTGCGCGCCTTGCCGCGATTGTGTAGAGCGCTAACGAAAATGCTGGAGGCATCGAGTTGATGGCTGCCGAGTTCGGCCATCAGACCGCCACCCGTTCGTTCCCACAGACGCCAGCGGCAGAGTTCTTCCAGCGCGGATCGTTTACGACCATTGCTGAGGGTCAGGTCTTCGTACCCATAGTCCTTCGCAGAAATCTTGCGGTCTTCGTTCCACGCGGTCCACTGTGCGACCTTCTTCTGCCAGATGTCGTACTGCGTCGGATCGGATTCCTCCTTGAGCCGCCTTTCATACGATTGCAACTCCTTGAGAATTCGGTCATCAACCGTCGTCTTGCCGCCGGAGACAATTTCCTCACCACCGGGCAACGGCGGCTGCCAGCTATCTTTTCCAGGCAAATTGCCGCGGTGCCATTGGGCACGAATGTGATGGACCTGACCCAGCACGCCCCACTGGATCAAGTTTACGGCGTTGTCATAGAGCACGCTGTAATGGCGTTGGTGCCCCGTGGTGAGATACAGGCCCTGCTCTTCGGAGATCCGCGACATGACCTTGCATTGGGCGACGTTGTGAGCCATCAATTTTTCGGTCAGCACGTGCTTACCGGCTTTCATCGCGTCGACCGCCGCCGCCGCATGTAAGAACAGAGGCAACGCGATAATCACGGCTTCAACGTCGGGGTTGGCCAGCAATTCGTGATAGTCCACGTAAACCTTCACGTGCTTTCTTGCTTCGTCTTCGGTGCTCCAACCGTATTTCTCCATCAAGCCAGTACGGATGTTGTGAGTGTTCTGAGGGTCGGAACCACCCCAGTCTCCGTGCAATCCGCGATGAAGGTTGTACGGGCGAATGTCCGCGATCGCGACGACTTGGACATAGTTCGGATTCAACGCACCAATCAGCACGCCGCCTTCGTCACCGGTCCCAATCACGCCGACGCGAACGGGATTGTCCATCTTGTCGCCGTAGCCGAAATACGCCGCACCAAGTCCGCCCATCGTGACCGCGCCGGAGGCGACCACGCCTTTTAGCAGGTCGCGACGCGAGACGCCGACTGCTTCGTAGTAGTTTGACTTGCCAGTTGCTTTTTCTTCGGGGGTCATGCTTTTCATGATTGTGTTCCTTGCTTTGCGGGACAGCACCACGCAGTAACGAGTCGGACGAAGAAGTCGACTCCAGCGGCGCGACCAGAAGCGGTCGCGGCGATAACGAACAATGCTAGGGCTTCGATCAGTTGAGGCCAGACAGGCGTGGCACCGGGGGTTCCGGGCCATTGTGAAACAACCACGCTGCACAGAAACAAACCAGCCGCGACGGCTGCCGTTCGTGTGAACAGCCCCAGCATCAGCAGCAGGCCGAGCGTGAGATCGAAGTACGGGATGATTTTGTCGACAGTACGCGAGTCCAGCGTCCTGCGTCCGGGACGATCGAGCGAGATGGGACCGCGATGCCGCTGGCCTTCGTTGGCCAAGGCGTTCAACTCTCCTTCATAACCGTCCCAGATCAGATCGATCGGGCCCACGAGCTTCGAGCGGTTAGCTCGCAGTTCGCCTTCGATGCGGGCAAGTTGTCCGCTCAACGATGCAACTTGCGTTCGATCATCTTGCTGGCGATACGCGTCGCGACGGGCCAGGCCCAAACGGTATTCTTCGATTTCGCGGTTGTTATCGGCGAAGTGCGTTGTCAGCTGGTTCAAGCGACGTCGGTAAATCTCTGCGGCTTTCTTGGTTTGGGATTCGTCAAATGCATAGATGCGGACGACTCGCTCGCGAAAGTGTTCCCACAGCGACTTGGTTTCGTCGAGATCCAGACGGGCCAACCCATCCGCGTCCCAAACCATGTTGTGAAACGAATCGGCGAATTGCCCTTTGGCACTGCCGAGGAAACCGGCCGATGACCAACCGGGGGTATGCAGTTTGTCGGCCCCTTCCGTAAAGAAGTGGAAGCCAATCCCGATGCGCAGAGCAATCAACGCAACGAGAGCAGCCGTACCGAGCTGGCGGGGTGAAGCAGACAGCGCGATGTCTCCTAAGAAAAAACCTAACGAAGCGAAGCAAGGTGGGCAGGGGGCGATGCGAGTAACGCGAACTTGTCTTAGGCGAGCCGCATTAGTCTGTTCCCTATTATTGTCAAAGCCATCGAAAACGCCAACCGGCTGGAGGGAAAATCGCTGATAGACACCGTCCCATAGGCCGGGGTGATTCGCGTTGCTAGGATTTCCGGGATGAGAATTGTCCTTTGTTATCCCGTCAAACAGCATCATCGCGACCAAATCGCCGCGGTTTCGCCTGATCTCGATGTTGTGGATGCGGGGCAGGAGCGAATCGCAGAGCTGCTGGGGACAGCCGATATTTTTTGCGGCCACGCCAAGGTTCCCGTTCCGTGGGACGAGGTCGTCGCGGCGGGGCGACTCCAATGGATACAGTCTTCGGCGGCCGGGATGGATCACTGCCTGGTTCCATCGGTCATCGCTTCCGACATTCTGGTGACGAGTGCATCGGGTTTGTTTGCCGATCAAGTCGCCGAGCAGACGCTCGCGTTGCTATTGGGATTACTGCGTGGCCTGCCAACTTTCTTTCGTCAACAGCAGGCCAAAGATTTCACGCGACAGCCGACTGGCGACTTACACGGCAAGACGATCGGCATCATTGGACTCGGCGGGAACGGTCGCCGGATTGCGAAAGTGCTGGCGCCGTTCCGAGTGCGCATTCTCGCCACTGACATGTTCCCCCACGACAAGCCTCCCGAGGTCGAATCGATTCGCCCGGCCGATGAACTCCATCAGGTGCTATCACAAGTTGATATCGCAATCCTGTGCGTGCCACTCAACGCACAAACGCAGCACCTGATCGATGCCGCTGCGTTCGCCCAAATGAAGCCGGGTGCAATCCTGATCAACGTCGCTCGCGGTCCCGTCGTCGATGAACTAGCACTGGTTGATGCCCTGGTGTCGGGCCAGCTATCAGCAGCTGGACTGGATGTGACAGAAGTCGAGCCGCTTGCGACATCGAGCCCGTTGTGGGAAATGCCCAACGTGCTCATCACTCCCCACGTGGGGGCACAGTCCGCAAAGCGCGTTGACGATTCGACAAATCTTTTCTGTGAGAACTTGGAACGTTACCTGCGTGGCGAGCGTCTTCGTAATGTCGTCGACAAGGAACTCGGGTTCCCTCGACCATCTTCCGACTAGACGTATCAGAGCCACTCGCGGTAACATGGCACCGAACGACTGCTGGTTTACCCACCCTTGGATCGAATGTTCGGTTTCCGGAATTGTGGGCTGGCTGTTGGAGGCGAACCAAGATGCTAACCACGACGATGCATGATATTAACGTCACTCAAACTCGTAGCGGAAAAGCTCGCAATGCGAAGCCGAACGAACTCGTCGGCCGCTACTCAACAATCTTGTCCGAACAGCGATTGAGCTGGACGACTCACCTTCGTTTGCAACGATTGCTGGGCAAGGGCGGGCAAGGCGTTGTTTATCTCACGGAACAGCGTGGCGCGGATGGGTTCACGCTCCCGGTGGCCTTAAAGGTTTTCTCGCCCGAGCGATTCGAGACCGCACGAGCGTATGACGAAGCCATGCAGCGCATCGCTCGCGTAGCATCGTCGGTTGCTCAAATCCAACACGACAACCTGCTCGACGTGGACAACTTCGTCGATCGCAATCGCATTCGCATGATGGTGATGGAGTGGGTTGACGGTTACGACCTTCAGCAATTGCTTGTGCCGGGAATGCTGCAACGGATTCGCAGCCGAGTGAGCACTCGTCGTTGGGGTTATCTGAACCGTGTCATCGTCACGAAGGGGCCGGTGCATCCGCGAGTGCAACCTGGCGTCGCCGTCGCGATCGTGCGAGACTGCCTGGCCGCGCTGGCCGCGCTGCACCGCGAAGAGCTGGTGCATGGCGACATGAAGCCGTCGAACGTGATGTTGAAACGAACGGGACACGCCAAGATCATCGACTTTGGTTCGGCCTTCGATATGTCCGATCCCCCGCCAATTCGAACCTGCACGCCGGCCTATGCAGCCCCCGAGGTACTGGAAGGGCATGACGTCACGCCGCGCAGCGACTTGGCTTCGCTGGGCTATGTGTTGCTGGAACTGCTTGCGGGGCGACCGCTATTTTCCAATTGCACAAACGTTCGCGAATTGCTGGAAGCGAAACGCGCCTTGCCGCAGACGATGGTCGACATCTTGCCAAGAGATGTCACCGTCAACGAGTTGCTGATGAATTTCTGTCGCGGCATGATTGCACCCGATCCCATGCTGCGCTTCGCCAGTGCCGAAGCCGCCGATCTACTCAAAGAAGGAGCGGCGGCCTTCCATCGCCAACTGGTCATGGGCGATCTTTCTGTTGAATACGGCAACGAAATTCGGCTGTGGCTGGAAGAGCTGAAGGAACTCGAAGAAGCAGAACGCAAAGAAGGTGACGACAGCACCGATCCGTTCGGCACCTGCTAGCGCGAATCGTTCTCGTATTCTCGTAGGCCGGATCGAGGCTTTGCGAAGTTCCGGCGAGACGCTCAGCAGGTGCCGGAGCGGCGCAAAGCCTGGTTCCGGCCTACTTGGGATCAATCGTCGATCAGTACGCGAACGCCTGACTCTGCACTTCGCTGGGCGCTCAGCACGATTTGCACCGCGCGATAGGCATCATCGAAATCGCTGGATTTGCGTAGCAGGCTGGTGACCGCGCGATGAAACTGAGTCAACATCTGCTCGCCAACCGGGCGTTCACTTTCCAAAGACTCCATATGGCGTCCCGCTTCATCGAACCAGATCAATGTCGAGGGCAGATCGACGAACGCGATCCCTCGCTCGCACGCGACTTGCAACGCGGCAGGTGGCCGAAATCCAATCGCTTCGTGCCAAGTGACGGGCATATACTCGCCGCAACTAATCTGTGCGAGCGCCCCCGTCCCTGGGGCTGCATCGACCGAGAAGTCCAAGCTCATCATGTCATAGTCACTTTGCAAAGTCGCTGAATTGCGATGAGTGACCCCGAACACGCTCGTCGGATCGCCGCCAACCACGTAGCGGCACCAATCCACCAGCTCGATGTAATCGCGTGTACCATCTTGCACCTGTGCGTCGCCGCGACCGTGTTTGATAACGGGTTGCCGACGGTGACAGAATAACAGTTTCGGCTTGCCCAACTTTGTCGCGATCAGTTCCTTTAATCGCAGCGTCGCCGGGGCATGGCGGCGAGGAAGCTCGGCCATGAAGGCAATTCCCGATTCTTCAAGCCGGTCCTTGACGTCGCGCAAACGTTCGGCGTCCAGGTCCAATGCGGCGGCACAGTAGACCGCCTTACCCGCATCGCATGCGGCGATAATCGGCAACGCACCGTACCACCCGGGGCCGAGCATCAACACGGCGTCGATGTCTTCGCGAGCCGACAAGGATCGATAACCATCCACGACGACCGCGCGAAACTCACGGGCAATTTGCTCCGCTCGCTGTGCCACATCGCAACAAACCGCCCGCACCTCGAACCGATCCGACAGCGACAGCAACGCTAAGCGGTGTCGCGATTCCCACGCGCTACCGACACCGACAACTCCAACTCGCAGCTTCATCAAGATCCGCAGGGAAAGAAGTAATGAACGTCTTGTTCACGTTTTAGAATAGACACACGAGAGATTTGACTCGCTGTTGGACGGCTCGCCAACGGCCCAGATTATACATGTCCGAAGGCCAGACTCAATCGGTCGCCTGGGAAGCCAAGTTCCCGGTGAGGCTGTGAAAAAATTGTGGGATAGGCTTCCAGCCTGTCATTTTCCCCGTATTTCTGACAGGCTGGAAGCCTATCCCACCCAATAAAATCACAGCCTCGGGGCGAAAGACGTGGGGTAAGCTTCCAGCTTGCCGAATCGAATATCCGCAAGCTGTAAGCTTACCCCACGATCTATTAAACTGCTCGCGTGAAAGTCTCGGTCATCATACCAGCCCTAAACGAAGCCGCGTCGATCGCTCGCGCCGCACGCTCCGCTTGGAAAGCTGGTGCGGATGAGGTCATTGTGGTAGACGGGGGGAGCGTGGACGAGACGCTCTCGATTGCCAAGACAGAGGGCTGTGAAGTTGTGGTTTCTGCTCCAGGGCGTGCCATTCAGCAAAATGCCGGCGCGCTACGGGCGACAGGAGGCGTGCTCTTATTCCTCCACGCGGACAATCATTTGAACCCGCGTGCGATTGAACAGGCTCGCAACCTCCTCGCAGACTCGAATGCCAAGTGCGGCGCTTATCGGCAGCAAATCGACGCCCGCGGGTTCGCCTATCGGTTGCTCGAACGCGGCAACGCCTGGCGAGTTTGCTGGCGAGGCTTGCCCTACGGCGACCAAGCGATTTTTATGCGTCGCGAATTCTTCGAATCGTTGGGTGGCTTTCCCGAAGTGCGACTGATGGAAGATCTGCTGTTAATGAAGAAGGCCAAGCAAGTCGCGTGGCCCCGCCTGCTTGACGGCCCCGTTTACGTCGACGCGCGACGGTGGCAGCGGCATGGCGTCATCCGCCAGACGGTGCGAAACTGGACGCTGCTGGCAGCACATCGACTTGGCTGTTCGCCGGACAAGCTGGCAAGTTACTATCGCCGACACGATACCGCACAATGACTGAAAGTGTATGAAAAGAAATCCGCCGGAATTAGCCAACAAGACTTTTGACCTCGCCATCATCGTCGGCGGAATTCTCGGTGCCGGGATCGCGCGCGACGCGACTCTGCGAGGACTTTCGGTGGCGCTCGTCGAGAAAGGGGACTTCGCCAGCGGAACATCGAGCCGCTCGACCAAGCTGGTCCACGGAGGCTTGCGATACTTGGAGCAGCTGTCGTTCGGGCTGGTGGCGGAATCCTGTCGCGAACGATCGATCTTGTTGGAGATGGCTTCGCATCTAGTGACACCACTCTCCTTCCTGCTGCCAGCCTACGAAGGCGACCCGCGCTCACTCGCCATGCTACGACTCGGGACGACGCTGTACGACTGGTTAACGCCGCGTCGTCACTCCGCGACGCCGCGCCATCGTACGTTATCCGCCAGCGAGACGATCGCCGCCGAGCCACTACTGCCCAGCGAGCAGCTTCGCGGAGCGGTGTTGTTCTACGATTGCCAGATGGACGATGCGCGATTGTGTCTCGAAACCGTTCTCGACGCCTGCCGACACGGCGCAGCGTGCGCCAACTACTGCCAAGTGATTGGATTTCGGCAGACTTGGGACCGTGTCGATGCTTTGCAAGTCGTCGATCAAGTCAGTGGCGATTCGTTTGACTTGCGAGCCAAGTGTTTCGTGAATGCCACGGGGCCTTGGGTCGAACGGGTGGGGCAGTTCGCATCGCGTGAATCAGGTCGGATCGCGATCGGCCCGACGAAGGGTGTCCACTTGATAATTCCACGAATCAATCGCGAACACGGCATCTACTTTCAATCAAAACGCGATCAGCGGATGATTTTTCTGCTGCCTTGGGGCGACGACTCGCTACTCGGTACGACCGACACCGCCTTCACGCAATCCGCAGACGACGTCCGTGCCGAGATGGAAGACGTCGACTATCTCCTAGAGCAACTTCGTGAACTCGCGCCGTTACGAGCGATCGAGGCGAACGAGATCATCACGAGCTTCGCGGGCGTTCGCGCTTTGATACGTTCCGAGCAGCGACGACCATCGCGCCGCTCGCGAGAAGAGCGAATCGTGGCTGCGGGCGAGAATCTTCTGACGGTCGCTGGCGGGAAGTACACGACGTTTCGAGCTATCTCGGACAAAGTCGTCCAGCGTGTCAGTCGCCTGCTCGGCCAACGTCCAGCACGATGCCTGACAGCGGAGACTCCTCTGGCGGACCATCGGCCACAGGCCAAGGGGACGCGAATCTCTGACTCCCCCAGCGTCTTCGAGAGCGATATCGCGTTTGCGTGTGCGAACGAAATGGCGATTGCGCTGGAAGATGTCATGCGTCGCCGGACTCGTCTGGCGTTGAGTCGATACGGTGGAGCCGACGTTGCAACGCAAGTGAGCGGCATGATGGCGAGAGCACTCGCTTGGAACGAGACAACTCGCAGTGAGCAACTGGAACGCTATCTAACACAATGGGGTCTATCCCGCCCCTGGGAGCGACGTCACGAGTGATCGCTTTCGCATCGAGGCTGTGATTTTATTGGGTGGGATAGGCTTCTAGCCTGTCAGAAATACGGGGAAAATGACAGGCTGGAAGCCTATCCCACGATTTTTTCACAACCGCATCGAGCATTTCGCGGGATCTACCGCGAGTTCCCGGCGACCGATATATTCGCGACATGAGTTTTCCAGCGACCGATTGGCGGAGTCAGTATCCCTTTTGCTCGCATCACTTACAGCTTGATGGCCTGCGCTACCATTACCTCGACGAGGGCTCGACGGACGGGGCCGGTGGCCCGATGGTGATGGTTCACGGCAACCCCACTTGGTCCTTTTACTGGCGCAACTTGGTGAAAGCGTTTCGCAACGATCAGCGAGTCGTTGTCCCCGACCACATCGGCTGCGGGTTGAGTGACAAGCCGCAGAACTACCCTTACACACTGAAGCAGCATATTTCGAACCTCGTCCGCTTATTCGACGAACTCGATCTGTCCAACGTCACCTTGCTGGGACACGATTGGGGCGGCGCGATCTCGCTGGGAGCAGCCCTCGAGCGCCCCGAGCGGATCTCGCGCATCGTGCTGTTCAACACCGGCGCGTTTCGGCCGCACTTCGTTCCGTTTCGTATCCGCATTTGTCGTACACCAATCCTGGGGACGTTCGCATTGCGAGGGCTGAACCTGTTCGCGCGAGCGGCGATCACGATGGCGGTCGAACATCCCGAAGTCATGACTCCCGCCGTGCGTGGCGGATTGCTGGCCCCCTATGACAGTTGGGCTAATCGAGTCGGTGTGAATAGCTTCGTGCGCGATATCCCGTTTACGAAGAACCATCCCACGTGGCAGACCTTGGCCGATATCGAAGATCGCTTGCCGACGCTCGCCGATCGCCCGATCAAGCTGATTTGGGGTATGAAAGATTGGTGCTTCGATCCCTCGTGCCTGGAACGATTCGAAAAGATCTTTCCGAACGCCGACGTAACTCGCATCGAAGATGCCGGGCACTATGTGATCGAAGACGCTTACGAGCGCATCATTCCGTTAGTGCGTGAACATCTCGATTGACATTTTTCGATGAGGCTGTGAAAAATTGGGATAGGCACCTCACGGCCAACTCAGCCACCTTCGCGGGTTGATTTTCCAGAGTATCAGTGTGGCAAAGATCGAAAACCTCATCACCGCCAAGCGACCTGCCCACTCGAAACGCGATTCAGCAACTTTGTGACGCCGAATTCTCTCTCTGGATCGATCGGTAGATCGGGGAGCTCTCAATCGAACAAATTCGATTGATTGCCGCCGTCCGATTTGGGCGGTGTCTTCTTCAAATGGTGATAGGCTTTTGCCGTCGCCATGCGGCCGCGCGGAGTTCGGACGAGCAGTTCGCTACGCAGCAGAAAGGGCTCGACATCGTCGGTCAGCGTATCGACCGCAACGTTCATCGTATGCGCGATCGCTTCGATCCCGGCGGGACCGCCGCTGAAGACTCGCATCAGCGTTTCGAGATATTGTCGCTCGTGCGAACCCAGTCCGAGATCGTCGACGCCTGCCATCTTGAGTGCGGCGTCGGCGACTTCGACGGTGATATGTCCGTTTGCTCGGCTGTCGGCGTAATCGCGTAGCCAGCGAAGCAAGTTGTTGGCGACACGCGGAGTGCCTCGACAACGTCTGGCGATCATCTCGGCAGCGTCATCATCCAAGCGGACCTTGAGCTTCTTGGCGTTTCGGCGGGCGATCTCGGTCAAATCCGCCACGTCGTAGAAGCCGAGATGCTCGCGAATTTGAAATCGATCACGCAGCGGAGCGGATAACATACCGGCTCGCGTTGTTGCACCGATCAACGTGAACCGCTTCAGCGGCATGTTCAACGTACGAGCGTTCACACCGTCGCCCAACACGATATCGATCCGAAAATCTTCCATCGCCGTGTAAAGATACTCTTCGACCGCCCGGGGAATCCGATGCACTTCATCGATGAACAGGATCGACCCTTCGCTCAGGTTTGTGAGGTAGGGCAGCAGGTCTTTCGGCGCGGTCAATCCAGCACCGTTTGCCATCTGCTTCGTCGTTCCCATCTCGGTGGGCAGGCAATGAGCGAAGGTCGTCTTCCCCAGCCCGGGCGGCCCGTCGAACAAAATGTGACCGAGCGGTTCGCCGCGTTTTTGTGCCGCGTCGACCGCGATTCCCAATCGCTCACGCACCTCGCGCTGCCCGACCATGTCGCGCATCGTTTGCGGACGCAGATCACGATCGTCATCTTCGGGGGGCGGTTCGGGCACGCCTTCCAGCACAGTCTCTCGCGGCATCGTCGGTGTCGGCTCCCTCCGTGATCAGCAACAATCAATGTCCCGCATCATAGCAGACACCAGAGCCACTCGGAACGCGACGAGGCGCATTCAACTCCAGCGAGCAGTAGTGACGCCCAATGATGGACCGTGAAGCCGTTGCCCAATTCGAAATCAGAACGGCAAACAAAAACGGTCGCGAAGGACGAATCATGAATGCCAGCCGGCGGCACCTTAACCGATCTTCTGCTTCAGTTTGGTGAGCAGATTGCTAGCGTGACTAATCTCGGCCTTCTGTCGCTCGGGTTCTTGCGGGATCTCGCGTTCGATCGTCAGCGGGCCGCTGTAGCCGATCTCGTCGAGCGTGCGCAGGTAATTCTCGATGCCCACGGCCCCTTCGCCGAGCGGCACTTCCTGTCCCCATTCCTCGCCCGGTTTGGCGGCCCACTTGCCGTCCTTGCAATGAATGCTGCGAACGTACTTGCCGACTTTCTTCAACGCTTCGATCGGTTCGCCGGTTCCATACAGAATCATGTTCGCAGGATCGAAGTTGATGAACAGGTTATCGCGTTTGACGTCTCCGATGAATTGCAGCAAGGCGTCCGCAGTTTCCTGCCCGGTTTCGAGATGTACGTTCTGGCCGTTCTTTTTGCAGTGGTCACAGAGGTCGCGAGTCACCACGAGGACATCGTTGTAGAGCGGGTCGTTCGTATCGTGCGGAACAAAGCCCAAATGCAGGCCAACCGCACCGCACTTCAGCATTTTGGCAAAGTCAGCGATCTCCTTCATCTCTTGCGTTCGCGCGGCACGCGTTTCTGGCGGGACAAGTCCCACGGTTTTGGTCACCGTCGGAATGTCGGCGTAGCTTTCGCCTTCGAAGCCGCCGAACACGCAGGTCAGCTGAATTCCCAGTTCGGCCAATCTCGCGAGAAACTTGTCGGCATTCGCTTGGGTACGAGTCGCTTTCGCAGGGGCGTGTAATTGGATCGTGGGTATGCCGAGTTCGGAAGCAACTTCAAGCTTTACACCAAGACCCGCATCAACGCTTGTGAACACACCAATCGGCCACTTTTCCATCACCACTTCTCCTGTCTCTATATTTGTTGCAACTTTGAATTATGTGCTACGCGAACGACGAACGAAGGCGTTTATCGTACACCGCTGAATTGGCGCTGCCCACCCGCCGCCATGTGCGACGTTGGCATGGCGGTCTTTGAGCCCTCGGCAAGTACGCGGCGGTCGGTCCTTAGTTCATTTGCTTCCCTGATGGACGAAACAGTAGCGGCAAATACGCCATGACCACGCCGACACCGAGTCCGACGAAATGAGCTTCGTTGGCAATATTGCTGCCTGGACGGAGGCAGTAAAAAAGAAAGGCGATGAAGATCACAATCGTCAGGTTGCTGATGACCAGGCGCGATGAGGGATCGTACTTCGACTTGATCCAGACATAGCCAAAGAACGCGGAGTCGACGCCGGAGATTCCCAGGAAGTTAGGGCCCTGACTGACGGCTTGCACGACGTTCGAAAGAAGTGCCGCCGTCAGTACGAGAAGTGCGAGCTTCCAACTTCCCTCAAAATGCTCAATTTGTGAACCCAAGAAATAGAACCAGTAGACATTCATCACCAGATGCCAAATGTCGCCGTGCATGAAAATCGGTGTGATTAATCGCCAAATTTGACCGTGGCGAATATCGATGAAGGCTCGCGCGGGATCGTTCGGATCAGTCGCGGAATACGATGCCGCACTGGCAAACAGCAGAAGTTGCTCCTCGGCAGTTGGGGGGCGACCTTCCGAACTGTCCATGCTCTTCGTCCATAGACTGGCCAGCACACAGGCACCAATCAACGCGAAGACCAACGGAGCACGTTTGGCCGTTCCGCCTTTGCCCCACTTACCGCGCATTTCGACAACATGCTTTCGAGCGGCTTCGCGTTTTACTGTTTCCTCGCGGCGAAGCGCGGCCGCAGTACGTTCGACATGCTTATAGCGGCTGTCCTCGGGATTGTGCTTGAAATCGCGGAAAGCTTCGCGGGCGTCGTCTAATCGATTCTCGTCGCGCACCCAAATCGCCCACTCGCTCCCATCGGCCTCGGAATGAGCGCTGATGCCCTCGGTCACGAGATAGGCGGCAAGTCGCTCTGCATCTGCTTGTTTTGTCAGTGAGCCGATGTGTCGCATGTTGACATGTTTTCCGATTGGAGACTGGCTGGTTCGCTGGGATGGACGAAACGCTACTGAACGCCGATGCCGAGCGCGCGGAACTGTCCGCTCTCCAGCAACGATTGGGCGTGTTCTACTTCGGCATAGTAGTCGCGTCGCGAGAGCCAACCACCGGCGTCCTGGTCGACAACGACGATCACATCCCGGTGCAGTTGCAATGCAGAAGCCGTGATCTGCGCCGTAACGGGGCCTTCAATGGTGCCGCGGATCGCCGCCGCTTTTCCTTTTCCGATCGCCAACAGTAAGCATTGCCGTGACTCAAGAATGGTGCCGACGCCCATTGTGATCGCCAACTTCGGCACTTGTTCTTCACCGCCAAAGAACCTGGCATTGTCGCGGATGGTTTCGCCGGTGAGCGTCTTCAATCGCGTGCGACTGCCAAGCGAAGATCCTGGTTCGTTAAACGCGATATGGCCATCGGTGCCGACACCCAGCAGCTGCAGATCGATGCCGCCTGCATCCTGAATCCGCTGTTCGTATTGGCGGCAGTGCGTCTGAAAATCCAGGGCTCGTCCGTCGGGAACATGTGTCTTCGAGGGGGCCAGATTGATGTGGTCGAACAGATTGGACTGCATGAAAGAGCGGTAACTCTGCGGGTGCGTCGCGGCGAGCCCGACGTATTCGTCCAAATTAAAGGTAGTAACCTGAGCGAAATCCAATCCCTCTTCCCGATGCATCCGAATCAATTCGGCGTACACGCCTAGCGGCGTTCCACCGGTGGCGAGTCCCAGGACGCAGTCGGGCTTCCGGCGAACCAGGGCCGCGATAAAGTTTGCACCGCGACGACTTACCTCGTCGGCAGCAGTTTCAATAATGACACGCAACGTCTTTCTCCCAAATTGAGCGGGCTGCTAGCTGGCGACTCTCGCAACAATGCACCACTGCCACGATCGTATGATAGCGAACGCTGTTGTAGCCCAAAACTACGCCAATACCAACGGGACCGGCAATAACAACTCGTGCTGTCACGACTCGTCTGGCCTCAATCCGGCACTCCTGTCTATAATCCCGTCGCTTGTCGGCATAAGTTTTCGTCTGGTTTGCATTGCGGCCCGGACGTTGGAAGCTTGAAGCTACGTTAGGAAATGGAGTTCCTCATGCGATCGATTGCCATTATTAACCAGAAGGGCGGGGTTGGCAAAACGACCACTGCAGTAAACCTAAGTGCGGCGTTGGCCGCGGAAGGGCATCGAGTCTGTATCGTCGACCTCGATCCACAAGCCCACGCCTCGCTGCACCTTGGCATTGCGCTGGCCGAAGGCGCGCCGTCGATATATGACGTGCTGACCGGCGATGTTCGAATTGCTGACGTCAAGCGGCAAGTGAACGAGAATCTTTCGGTCGTTCCCTCGCATCTCGACTTGGCTGCCGCCGAATTGGAGTTGGCGGGCGAAGTCGGGCGCGAGTTGATTCTCCGCGATAAACTCGCCCAGGAGGAACTCGACTGCGACTTTTTGCTGATCGATTGTCCACCTTCGTTGAGCATCTTGACATTGAACGCACTGACCGCCGTCAACGAAGTCTTCCTGCCTCTCCAACCGCACTTCCTCGCGCTGCATGGACTAAGTAAGTTGCTGCGCACGGTCGAAGTTGTGACACAGCGGTTAAACTCCAACCTGCGGCTGAGCGGTGTCGTCCTCTGCATGTACGACTCAGGGACGCGTTTAGCGGCCGAAGTCAGTGCAGACGTTCACGACTTTTTCAACCGGCAGTCTGCCACGGACAAGTCTTGGGAAAAGGCTCAAATGTTCAAGACGCGAATTCGTCGCAACATTCGACTCGCCGAAGCACCGAGTTTTGGGCAATCGATCTTCGAGTATGCCGCACAATCTCATGGCGCAGAAGATTATCGCGACTTGGCTCGCGAAGTCTTGGGATTGAGCCTGGCGCGCGTCGAGACTTCCGCCGAACTGGCTGCGGCGTAAACCGCCCCGCATTTCGAATGCTATGTTGCTGACGAAAAGATCTCCCGTCGCGCGGGACGTCTCTTTGTATCGGTTGTAACGCCCGCAACAATTCTG
>CAUJKL010000166.1 GCA_963204995.1 Planctomycetota bacterium
GTCCAGTGAAATCGTCTCTACGGCACTATGCATATAGCGATTCGGAATGCTCACTAAGCCGGTTGCAACGCCGGCGCGGCTGATTTGAATCGTGTTCGTGTCGTTCGGCGTCGCGCGGCCAATCGCGGCGAGTTGATAGGACAATTCCTGCTTTGTGCAGAGATCGATGAGGCGGCTTGTCACGCGAGGATTCATGTTTGGACCGCGATAAATGACAGGGCCTTTGCCAAGCGCGATATCACCTTGCTGGCGTTTGTCGATCGTTGGGCAATCGGTTGCGTGTGTGACGTCAACGGCGATCGCCACGTGTGGATTGACGCCATACGCACTGGTCTGCGCACCGCGAAGTCCAATCTCTTCCTGAACGGTTGAAACCGCATAGATGCCGCACTGCACGTTCCGTGCCGCCGCTCGGCGTAATCCTTCCATCACCACCCACAAGCCAGTTCGATTATCCATCCCGGGCGAATTCGCAAAATTGTTGCGCATTTCTTGGTAGCCCAGTTCCAACGTCACCGGATCTCCGATGCGAACCGCCGCCGCTGCTTCCGCCTTGTTGGCAGCTCCCATGTCTAGCCACAGGTCGTCCTGCTTGACCGTCTGTTTACGCTCATCTTCTTTCAACAAGTGAATCGGTTTTCTAGCGATGATCGCAGGAATCGGGCCACCCTCGGTCCAGATCGTCATGCGTTGCCCGACCAGCTGAATGGGATCCCAGCCACCGATGGGCTGCGTATAGATGAACCCCGCATCATCGATGTGGGTGACGAGCAATCCAATCTGGTCGCAATGTCCAGCAAACATCAACCGCAGCGGAGCATCTGGATTCTTGCAAGCGATCACGTTGCCATGCACATCCGTCGTGACGGTATCGGCGAACGCGGATACATAGTCGCGGACAACCTTTTGAATTGGAGCTTCGTAGCCAGAGGGGCTCGGAGTTGTTAGCAGCTGCTTCAAGAATGCGTGCGAGGTCGGTTCCATGATGCTCTTTCCGTTGAGATCGAAGGGTCACTGTCGCAGTTAGAATACAGCGACCCGGCGATCGAAACCACTGCGGGCCAGCGGATTGAACGGCGCGCGATTCGGTTCGCCCGTAGAACGGAGTTCACTCCGTTCTCCATGTCGCATCGACGCCCCGGCTCAACCGATTTCGCGTGCCGGAATGAATCCCGGCCTACGGTTCAATCGTGCGGCCCGCTCACCGCGCGAAGATATTCCGCCAAGCGGCTTTGCAGGTCAAGCAGCCCCTGCCACTGACGCAAGTCAAGCTTGACGTGCTCGCCCTTGCCCTCGGACTCGACTGAGTTCAGCAAGTTCCGAATGCGGATGTGGATGTACTCGATCAACTCGGCCATTTGTGCGGCTTGTCCAGGAGACATGCGATCCGGAAGTTCTGGCGGCTCGATCGAATGCAGAGTCGCCTGTAGATCGTCGTCGTTGCCCCATTGCAAGTCAAAGTCCAACGAACCCGGACTGCCTTTCGATCGCGACGACGGATCGATCGTCCCGCGTGCCGCTGCACTTCCGCGTCGCATGTCGGCCAAACGGCCGGCAATTTCATCTCGTGAACCAAACAGCAACACCGAACGCCCCACCGTGATCATGTCGCCAAAGCGCAGAATCCGCAGCTGAATGTCTTCGCCATTCACCTTCGTTCCGTTGGTGCTCTCCAAGTCGGTGAGGACGAGCTTCTCGTGATCTTCCTGGATCTTGAGATGGAAGCGGCTCACCCGCTCGTCATTCAACTGGATCGAATTGCCTTCTTCGCGCCCCACAGTAACAGGAGGCGAAACGTCTCCAAAGACTCGCCCGCGGTCGGCACCGTCGAGAACGCGCAACGTAATCGCCATCAGCCCGTGCTCTCTGGGAGGATGCTAAAGGAATGGAACATAGAACCCGTTATCACTACAGCGCTTATATCATCCCCGCGAAGCGGTGGTCAAGACTTACCCTTCAACTTTTCCGCTAGAATCGCCCTCTTTTTAGTGGGGGCGACCTGCGACGTAGTGCCGCGGCAGCGGTTCACAGCCAGTTTTTTTCGCTGCCGGAATCGAGCATGCCGAACGACAATCGCTCCCAATCACGTCGCGTCGCGAACTGGGACGACCATGCTGTGAACCAGCATGTCTTTGACGCGAACAAATTCCGTGCGTCAACCTTCGATCAAGCGATCTCCACATTGACGGAAGATGTTTATGCACGAGGGCTCGACAAACGCGTGCTCGCCGTCGTCTCCCGCAAGTTTGGCCGCACGCCTCGCATCTCGTACGTCGCGAGCCGCGGAGAGGACGTGGCCAGCGCGGCGGTCGGAACGGTCCAGCCGGGCCGCGATCATTGGCCGCGTGCGAACACCATGTTGTTCGCTGGTGGTGGAATCCAAACGGGACAAGTGATCGGTGTGATGGATGCACGAGGCGAAGATCCGATCGCACGTCACGTGGGGCTCGGCGACTTCTTGGCCACGCTGTATCGTCATGTGGGGATCGATTACGAGCCCGTCGCCATTCCCAACTTCACCGGTCGGCCAGTTCCCTTGTTAAGCGAAGGCCATGCCATCGCGGAATTCGCCCGCCGAGCCTAACCGGCAATCGGATCATGCGAACAGTTCCTGATCGGAATCGCGCCCGTAACATCAAGGTAGACTCGGCGCATGAAGATCTGGTCGTTTGCCGGCAGGCTCGGCTCGACGCTGTGCTTCTTTCGATCCGCGTCGATCAGTTGGTCGATCCTGGCCGCCGCAGCGAGGATGGTCGTACGGCTCTCTTCAAGCTTTGCCGCGAAGTCGTCGTCAGCCAAACGGAGTTGCGATGAATAAACGACCGCACCGACCGCGACAATCGCGGCTATCGAAGTTGATCGCATTTCTGTTCCCTGAGAGTTCGCTGAGAAGAGTATTTGCAAGACTTCCCAATTCGAAGCTGAATCACTTCGACTGTCAAACGCGGCGGTGAAGTCGTAGCGTAGCGAGCAAGTTTTCCATATCACTACGCAACGGGGCAATGAACTCGATGGGCTGGTCCGTGATGGGGTGCGTCAAGGTCAGGCGTCGGGCATGCAGAGCTTGACGGTCCAACACGATGTCGGTTGCGTCATCGCCAGTGATCTCGCCGAGCGCGATCTGTGAGCGCCCGCCGTACAGCCGATCGCAAAGCACGGGAGCACCCGCATGAGCCAGATGAACGCGAATCTGGTGCGTACGTCCCGTCTTGGGCAACACTTTTACCAGGGCAAAGCCTCGGAACCGCTCGACGACTTCGTAGAAAGTCTTGGCGTCACGCGTCGTCTCATGATCGGGACGAATCGCCATCTTTTCACGGTGATACGGATGCATCCCGATGGGCTGCTCGATGACATCCCGGTCGCGATCCAGCGAGCCAATGACGATCGCTGTGTATTCTTTCTCGGTTGTGCGTGCTTCGAACTGAGCGGCTAGAGCGAGATGCGCCCGATCGGTCTTCGCGACGACGATCACTCCGCTTGTCTCGCGGTCCAACCGATGAACAATTCCAGGTCGCGTTGGCCCGCCGACACTGCTTAGCTGGGAAAAGCGAAACGCCAAAGCGCTCGTCAACGTACCCGCCCAATGCCCCTTGGCGGGATGGACGACCATGTCCGGCGACTTGTTAACTGCAATGAGGTGGTCGTCCTCATACAGGATGTCCAGCGGGATGTCTTCTGGCTGCGGGCTGTCGACGATCAGTTCGGGTAAGGTGATGGCGATCCTCTGCCCGACACGAAGTCGATAGGCGGGTTTCGTTCGCTTGCCATCTACCTGCACACCACCATCGCTGATCGCCTGGCGCAGCCTCACCCGACTGTACGTGGGAAACTGCGAAGCAAGAAAGGCGTCGAGTCGCGCGTCGACATGCTCTTCGCCAACGATTAACTCGACCGGCCCGGACGAAAGATCGTCTGGAAGTTGGTTTTCCACTTGTTTATTCCGGCGTTTCTTCGCCGGATGCAGGTGCTCCCTCGGCGGGTGCATCGCTCGCTTTCGGAGCTGGCTCGCTGGCTTTAGGTTCAGCCGGTGTCTTGTTGGCTGCGGGCGTTTCTGGCTCCTTGGTCGGCACCGGCGCGTCCCCAGACTTTACTTCTGAAGGCTCCGTAGGAGCAGACGCAGGTTCCGGAGTGGGACTGTTCAGTTCGGGGCCGGGCGCGGGAGCGTTCGCGGTCGGAGCAGCTGCAGAAGTGGCCGCAGGCAAGCCCGGTATCGATAGATCCGGACGGTCAGAAAGGTTCTCCAAGTCGCTGGGGAGATTCGGAAGACCAAAGTCGCCAGCCGCTCCAGGATTCATTGGTGGTCGGGGTGTTTGATTGGCGAACCAGTTGTACCACTTCGCAGTCGCTTCGTCGCCTAATGTGTCGGAGCGCCTTTTGGCTTCTTTGCCGAGCGCGGATGTGGGAGCGCTGCTCACCAGCTTTCCATAAAACGTTTTGGCCTTGTCAAGTTCGGCCAACGACTCGTACGTCTGTCCGAGCCCAAACCAAGCTCGTTCACGGAGGATCTTCTCTTTGGCTGCCCCGTCGACCGCCAGGTAATTTCGCTCGGCCTCGGCCAAGTTTTTCTTGGCGTTATCGCGATTGGTGTACAGGTCGCCGATCCCTTCAGCCAGTCGCAAGTCGGCTTCGGCCAAATGAGCCCAGACACTGGCCGCTGTGCCTTGATTTGTCGCAGCCACGACCTCAAGGGCCTCCGGATCACGCGAGCCGAACGCTTCAAAGAATTGATTCCAGCCCAGCTGAGACCTGGCGGCCTGGTTCTTGGCAAGATACATTCCCCCGATGGCGACTGCGGCGACGAGCAACACTACCGCCAGAACGGTCTTTGCGTAGCCTTGTGACTGCTGTATGTGTTTGCCGATCCAGTCAGCCAAGACGTTCGTTTGTAACTCGTGGCGTCGATCTGTCTTCATCGTCCGTGCCGTTTTCGTGGGTGAAAGGATAACGTCGCTTGCGATCCGTGCCGTCCGTACGCGGTCGAAACCAAGCGATTTGGCTCACGCGGATGCTCCGAAGTATAGAACTGCCCACGGAATAGCTCAAGGGCGAAGCATTATCGAATACGGAGGCCAT
>CAUJKL010000167.1 GCA_963204995.1 Planctomycetota bacterium
CAGCGATCGATCCAATTGAGGCATCAGTCGGGCAAACCCAACAGCGGCGTCGCGCCCGCCGACCGAAAGCGTCGCCAACACGCGATTTTCTAGCGGCATCGCTTGGCCATCGGTCGACTTCAGGAACTCAGCGACGACCGATGGATTGGATTCCATCGCCCAGCGTGCCAGATAGCGTTCGAACTCGCGGTCATAAACATCCCACTCGTCGCCCATCAGCGGAGCGCGACCGAGCTTCATCATCAATGCCGCGCTAGCGGGATCGGAACATCGCAGGTGACGTAAGGCATCGCCGAGCGCGGCGCGAACGGTCGGAGCCGAGTCGTCAATCAACGGCGCGGCGACGGCCAGAAACTCGCTCTCGGGCCGCGATTGCGCGCCTGCGATGCGAACCGCCTGTCGCCGCATGTTGGCGTTGCCGTCTTTCGCCAAATCCAGCAGCAGCGACGTCGGAACGGTGACCAAACCTTCCAATGCCCACAATGCCCCGAGACGCTTATCGTCGGACGCCGTGTTGTCTTGCACCAACTGCTGCAATCGCGGTACGAGCTGTTTCGCGCCCCGATCCACAATCTCTTGCCAGGTCAGATCGGCGATTCGCGCGTTGGGAGCGCCCAGGTGGTCTAGCAGCTGATCGTCAGTCAGTGCCGTCAGATCCGGCGGCGCAACGCGCGTTTGGCTCTGGTGGCGAATTCGCCAGATGCGACCGCGAATCTTATCGCGTTCGGGATGATTTCTCGGCACCTCGTTATGCGAGATGATCTTGTTGTACCAATCGGTAACATACAGACAGCCGTCCGGACCAAACTGCATCGCCACCGGACGAAAGCGAATGTCTTCCGAGATCAAGAAGTCCGGCAACTTCTCGTAGCTATATCGCGGGCCGGCGGGTGTCGCACGAATCATCTGAATGCGGCTGGTGATGGGATTGGCGACGTAGAAAATCTTGGCCGCATTCGGTGCCCCGCCGTTGGCACCCCAAGGGGCGGGCCAGCCGTCGGTGTCATCCGCCAGCGCGAGTCCACTCAGGCCAGTCCCGCCCATTTGCGGCGGGGCGAGCGGTGGCGGCAGCAAGGGCTGATAGGCGCGAAGCTGTTCCTTGGATCCGGTCCGATAATAACCGCCGGGCTCATAGGGAATGACCGGATAGCCAAGGTCGTTGGCCTCTTGAATCCACGTTTCTCCCTCGCGCGAAACGGTGAGTCCCCAGATGTTGTTCGGGCCGGCGGTCAAGGCCTCGAAGCGGGAACCATCGTGCGTAAAGCGAGCCAGCTTGCACTGGTTGAACGCGATCTCCTGGACTGCGTCCGCGAATGTCGCATCGCCTGGGCGGCGAACCTTCGAATAGTTGAACAATCCCTGGGCGGTAAGGATCCAACCGCCGGGCGCTCGCGTGAACTGATGGGGAAAGAGATGTGAATCCTGCGTGCCGAATCCTGTCAGCACGACCTCGTGTTGGTCGGCGCGACCATCACCGTCTGTATCGCGATAGAACCGAATGTCGGGGCCGTATTGAACGTACGCGCCGTCGCGATAGGGCAAGATGCCCAGCGGCATGACCAGCCCCGCGGCGAAAACTCGCGGCTGCGATACCTGCTCGCCAAACGGCTGGTCGAACACCAGTACTTTGTCTCGTCCGCCGTTTTCAAACAACTGTCGAGATGCCTCTGGGTTTTCGTTGGCGTCGACCGGATACTCCAGCGCGGTCATCGTCCACATCCGCCCTTTGGCATCAAACGCCACGGCGATGAATTTTCCCGTATCTTCGGATTCGGACGCCACCAGTTCCACTTCGAATCCATCCGGGACTTGGAAGCCGCGGAGTTCTTCCTGTGGCGTGCGAATTCCGCTGTCGTTCTGCTCGGGCTTCGCTTGCCGGTTCAAAAAGGGGTCAGGTACCGTTGCCGGAACGGCCCGTCGGGTGCTTTGCACAACGGTATCTGACCCCTTTTTGAACTGCAGCTTGTCCCACGTCATCGCGTCGGCGGTCGGAGGCAATCGCTCGATCATGATGTCCTTGATTTGCACAAGCACCTTGCCGCCACCGTGGGCCTGAACGCCAATGTGTCCGTCGAGCGGGATGTTGCCGTCCTGCTCGGTATAGTCGAGCGCCGCCTCGCCGTTAATCCAAGACCGGATGCGCCGCCCCTCGGCGCGAATCCGGTACTCATTCCAGTCGTCCTTGCGAACTGCCCGGTTGACGGCTTCCAAGTCGGCCGCCTCGCCGACGACCTTGTTCCGTCGCGACTCGTCATAGATCTTGCCCCACCAGCCAGCGCCCGCATCGACCTGATAGCCGCTCATTTCGGAGCTGTTCGGCACACGAATGCTGCGAATCTGAATGCCCGAGTTGATGAAGCCCTCGGTGCCCTGAATCCGGATCTTCAGCGTCAGTTCGAAATTCTGAAACGGTTCCTTGGTGGAAATGAAAGTGTTGTGAGGCACTTTCTGTTCGAGCGATCCGCCCGTGATCGCGCCATCCGCGACCGTCCACCACTGCCGATCCCGCTCGATCACGTCCCAACCGTCGAGCGAGCGGCCATCGAAGAGCGGCGTGGCTTTGTCGTCCGCGATTGCGGATTCAGACGAGGACAGTAATGCCACGATCAACGCCGCGACGACCACGATCGAGTTTGAACTCATCCTAGAATCAATCATCCCAGTACCGAAAGCGGCTCCCTATGAGTCAGATGCCCGTCCCGTTCTTAGGATAGGCGTGTAACACAGTATAGTTTAGGCGGATTTAACACGACCAGCCCTATCATTGGGTTGAAGGGCGATTGAAGGACCATAAGCCAAGACTCTGGCCACTGGTTACGACACCGATTAGAGCGGCGACGCGCAGGGTTGATCAACACACCTTGTCGTCATTCACGGTTGTTGAGCTTAAGTGGGCTATCCGTACACACTCGCTCTGCCTGTTCAAGGAAATACAGGGTGCATTGTCGCCCGCTACTCTATATGTTAGTAACATCGGTTTCGATTATCCTAGACTCTGTCGGAGGGCGATGTACGTGCGACGGGTTGTAATGCACGACTGCCGTGGGTGTCGGGCGGTCGTCTTGACCTGCACCGCGCTGTTGGGAACGAGCGGTCTTTATCTGCTGGCGCTGCGCATGATCGAGTCCGCGCAGGGGACCGTTTACACGAATCCGTTTTCGCTGTGGCTGTTTGCGGTGCATCTGCTGGTTGGTTTCTTGGTGCTCGTGCCGCTGGTCCCCTTGAGTTTCCAAGTGCTGCGAGCGGAGTCGCGTCCAACGGGAGTCGGGTCGCGAGTTTTGTTCTTGCTGGCGAGTGCCTTGGTCGTTGTCAGCGGCGTGGCCCTGTGTCAGTTTGATGGACTGCCGCGACTCCTCACGGGGACCATCCAACGCGACAGCTTGTACGTTCTGCACCTGGTGGCACCCGTTGTTGCGGCAGTGGCGTACGTGATCTATCGCCGGCGCGTGAGTGCGATTCGCTGGCGGTGGGGTGCCGCCTGGTCGCTCGCCACGCTCGTGTTTATCGGCGGCACGCTCGGCTGGCACTTGCAGCGACCACAGCGGTGGCTGGTCACGGGAACGGAGAACGCCCACGAGTTCTACGAACCGTCCCAGACGCGCACGGTTGATGGAAAACGAATTCCCGCAGATGCATTGATGACGGACGAATACTGCCGTCGCTGCCACGAAGACACCTATCAAGACTGGTTCCACTCGGTCCACCACTTCAGTTCGTTCAACAATCCCGTGTACCGCTTCAGCGTCCGCGAGACGCGCGAGGTCGGCTTGATGCGGGATGGCGACGTGCGGGCGTCGCGGTGGTGCGCCGGCTGTCACGATCCCGTGCCCTTTCTCAGCGGCGAGTTTGATGACCCTCACTACGACGATGTCAACAATCCGACGGCTCACGCCGGGATCACGTGTACGGCGTGCCATGCGATCACGAACGTCAACAGCACGGTTGGCAACGGGGCCTACACCATCGAAGCGCCGCAGCACTATCCGCTGGCATTGAGCGAGAACCCCGCGCTGCAATGGGTCAGCGATCAGATGCTCAAAGCTCGGCCAGACTTTCACAAGAAGTCGCTGTTGAAGCCGTTTCATCGTTCGCCCGAGTTTTGCTCGACCTGCCACAAGGTCAGCCTGCCGCTGGCGTTGAACCACTACAAGGAGTTTTTCCGTGGCCAGGATCACTACGGCTCGTTCTTGCTGAGCGGTGCATCGGGGCACGGAGCACGCGGGTTTTACTATCCGCCCATTGCCAAGACACAGTGCAACGACTGCCACATGCCACTGCGACCGAGTAACGACTTTGCCGCCCGCGACTTCGATGGCAGCGGCCTGGCGAAGATTCACGCCCATTCTGCTCCCGGTGCCAACACGGGCGTCGCGTGGTTGGTCAGCGAAACACGCGACGACCCGGCACATGTCGACAGCCTGCGACGCGCGGTGCAGATGCACTCGGACTTCCTGCGCGGCACGGGCGATTGGGCTGGCAAGCCGGCACTGCGGATTGACATCTTTGGGCTGAAGCAGGGAGGCACCATCGACTCGCCCCTGACCGCTCCGTTGCGTCCGGAATCGCTCCCGCTCGTGCCGGGCGAAAAATACCTGGTCGAAGTCGTCCTCCGCACGCTCAATGTGGGCCACTTGTTCACCGATGGAACCGCCGACTCGAACGAGGTGTGGGTCGAGTTCGTGGCCCGGTCGGGAGATCGTATCATCGGGCAAAGCGGTGGCATGGCGGGCTCGGACGACTCCGGCGAAGTCGATCGTTGGGCCCATTTTGTCAAGGCACTCGTACTCGACCGCAATGGGAACCGCATTAACCGGCACAATCCGCAAGACATTTTCGCGGCGGTCTATGACCATCAGATTCCTCCGGGTGCCGCCCAAGTCGTACATTACGCCTTGGAAGTGCCGCGGGACGTGACGGGGCCGATTGAATTGTCCGTCCGCTTGCGATACCGCAAGTTCGATCACGAATACGCCAGCTATGTGGCCATCCAGGACCACCCCGATTTTCTTCCCTTGCTGCGCGAGTCAAACAGCATTCCCGATCTGCTCAATCGCCAGCCGCGGGCGGTGGCGCGGATGCTCGACACACAATTGGATCGCGTGAGCAAGCTGCCGATTGTCGATATGTGCGAAGATCGCATCATCTTGCCCGTGGCCGGCGTCGCCGACGATGTCCCGCAACAGGTGTCAGGCATTACGCCTGCCTGGGAACGCTGGAACGACTATGGCATCGGCTGCTATTTGGAGGGAGGCGTGGGAGCAAAGCGGGGCGAGTTGCGACAGGCCGAAGCCGCGTTCCGGCATCTGCTGACACTCGACGACCCCATCGCCGACGCGAACGGACTAACGAATCTGGCTCGTGTTTACCTGGACCAAGGGCGGTTGGCGGACGCCGCGGATGTACTCAACCAAGCCCGCGCCCTCGATCCGCCCGCACCTTGGTGGACCGTGGCCTGGCTGACTGCCATGGTCAACTCGCAGACCGGGCATCTGGACGAAGCGATTGCGAGCTTCCAACAGATCCTCGAACCGTCGAATCAACTCCGTCAGCGGCGGTTCGATTTCACCAAAGACTTTGTGATCATCAACGAGCTGGCCAACGCGCTCTTCAAACGCGCGCAGCAACAGACGGATGAAGCGACGCGCACCGAGTTCCTCCATCGAGCCGTCCGCCAATACACGGAGACATTGCGGATTGACAGCGAGGATCTGCGCGCGCACTACGGGCTGTCGCAGTGCTTTGCGCGGCTGGGCGGGACCGCGGATTTATCGGATACTGCCCCGAGCCTCACGACCGTGGATGCCGCCCGACTCAAGTCACTGGCTGGGGAGTTCGCCGATGTTGGGATGTCCCACGACGCTCGCCTGCAAGCGGCAACACAGTTGTTTCATGGTATCGAACAGTTCAGTGGCCAACCTGCCGATCCCAACCAACCGAAACTCAAGGTCTGGCAGGAACTGGTGATTGCCTGCCGACCCGTTTACGGCTTGAGTGACGATACGCCGAGGGAAGCCGAGGCAAGTGAAGGTTCGCTCCGTCGTGCGACGGCCGCGTTGCTCGGCGTGTTGTACCGCCGCATTCACGAACTGCTCAAGCCGGATGAAATTGCCCGTGACCGCACCGTGCGTTTGTATCGGCAACAACATCCGGCTGCCGATCACGCGGCGGAAGCCATCGTCATTTACGACTTACATCGTCCCGCCGCGGTGGCTGGGCAGGACTCGAAGGTCGGCGTCAGTGCAAAAGAGGAAGCTCCATGAAACGTGCGTGGCCCGTTTTAATGATTTTAGTGTCGCTGACGATGATCAACGCCGTGTCGTGCGGGCCGCCGTCCGCTGACGTCATCGCGCCGCCGCCTGTTGTTTCCGTGGGCCCGGCGTTTGCGCCCGCCACGCAATCGGATAGCCTCGTTCCCGAGGTTCGTTTCACCGATGTGACCGAGTCCGCCGGCATTCGTTTCAATCACGTCAATGGTGCATTCGGTCGGCGACTGCTGCCGGAGACGATGGGATCGGGCGCGGCGTTTCTCGACTATGACAACGACGGCGACCAGGATCTGCTCCTGGTCAATTCGCGCTATTGGCCCGGCTTCGAACCGCCAGACCAGCCAGCTCCCACGCAGGCGTTGTACCGCAACCGTGGCGATGGCCGTTTCGAGGACGTGACCGCAGTCGTCGGTCTGGACGTGACGATGTACGGCATCGGAGTCACTTGTGGCGACTATGACAACGATGGTTGGATCGACCTGTTTCTGACGGGTGTCGGTGGGAATCGATTGTTTCAAAATGTCGAGGACGAAAGCGGAGGCCGCCGTTTCGCCGATCGCACGCAGACCGCCGGAATCGGGAGCCCCGCCGATTGGCCAAACGTCAGCGGCGACGAGTTTCTCGCCTTGGACACGCCGGTCAGCTTTTCGAGTTCGGCCACGTTCGTCGATTACGATGGCGACGCCCGGCTCGATCTATTCGTCTGCAATTACGTAACCTGGTCGCCACGGCTCGATCTCAGTCAGAGTTTCGAGTTTGCCGGTTTGGGACGCAGCTACGGCCCGCCGACGGCCTTCGAGGGAGCACAGTGCTCGCTGTATCGCAATCGCGGGGACGGCGGCTTTGACGACGTGTCGCAAGCGGCCGGCGTGCATGTGCTGGGATTGCTCGATCGCGCTCTGGGGAAGTCACTGGGCGTCGTTGTGTTCGATCCTGACGACGACGGTTGGCCCGACATCATGGTCTCGAACGACACAGTGCGCAACTTTCTGTTCCATAACACGGGCCAGGGGTCGTTTGCGGAGATCGGCGAGCTGTCCGGAGTCGCATACGCCGAAGGGCGAGCCCGCGGTGCCATGGGAATCGACTGGGGCGAGTATCGACCCGGCACCTCGGCACTGTTGATCGGAAACTTTGCCGACGAGCCGAACACGTTCTTGCGTCTGGATGACCCCGGGGCCTTGCTATTTTCCGACGTCGCCACGGTCGAGGGCGTCGCTGGCCCCAGCCGGTTGCTGCTCAAATTTGGGGCCGTGTTCCTTGATTACGACCTCGACGGTCGTCAAGACCTGCTCACTTGCAACGGGCACCTCGAACCCGAGATTAACAAGGTCCAAGCCAGCCAGACGTATCAACAGCCGGCTCAGTTGTTCTGGAATTGCGGAGTCACTCAACGGGGATGTTTCGTCCCCGCGACTGAACAGAGCACCGGCAAAGATCTCTTTCAACCCATCGTCGGTCGCTCCTGCGCCTATGCGGACATCGATAACGACGGCGATCTGGACGTGGTCTTGACCGAGAACGGAGGCCCGGCGCGGCTGCTTCGCAACGACGGCGATACCGGGAACCATTGGGTGCGGTTCGTTCTGAAAGGAGATGGACAGCGGTCGAACGCCAGCGCCATCGGTGCCAGCCTCACTCTGGAATCCAACGGAGTGACCCAGCGCCGCGAGCTGGCTGCGGCGCGCGGCTACGCCAGTCAAAGCGAACTGGTCGCGACATTTGGTCTCGGCAAACAGACACAAGTGGACCGCGTCACGATCCGCTGGCCCGGCCCGCAAGGTGGAACACAAATCCTCACCGACGTGAGCATCGATTGCGTTCACGACATCCGACAAGCGGCGGCGGAGTGAAGTAGGTCATGCTGTGCATGACAAGATGTGCGTAAACCCGCCGGCACGATCCCCTCTTGAAACACCACGCCCTTCGTTCCTCACCGGCATCGACGTCCGACGGTGTCAGCATCACGCTCGGCATGTGAAACAACCGACGTTCTGTTCGGATCGACATCGATTCCGGCATCCCCTATCGGTCAATCCGGCGACTTGCTCGCGTAAGACAGGCGTGTTACAATCGAGGCATGAATGCGACCCTCACGATTCGACTGGACGAAGCTCAGCGGCAGCAGCTTCGCAAACTGGCTTCCCAATTGGGCAAGACCGATTCGGAGCTGGTCCGCGGCATGATCGAGCGAGGTCTCGCGGAAGAATCCGTCGGAAGCCGCCTCGCACACTTGAAAGGTGGATTGCCGGAAAGCCCTGCGGCAAATGACGCGCTTTCCCGTACGATTCGCGAGCGGAACTGGCGGCCCTGACGCATGAAGCTCTGGCTGCTGGATACCGGACCCATCGTCGCGTTTCTGGATTCCCGCGACAAAGCACACACGCACGTTGCCGAAGCTTTGGATACGTTTGCCGGCCGCTTCGTCACCACCAGTGCGGTGATCGTGGAAGCAATGCACTTCCTCAGCGGCGTCCGCTCCGGCCCGGCACTGCTGACCGAGTTCTTGCTGGCATCGCAAACAGAAATTCACGAATGCACATCGGTCGCGGACCTGACCGCAGCCGCCGAACTGATGGCAAAATACGCGGATACGCCGATGGATTTTGCGGATGCCACGCTGGTTTTGCTGGCAAAGCAGTTGAAAATCAACGCCGTCTGTACCCTCGACCGCCGCGGGTTTCGGACCTACCGCATTGGCCGCAAAGCGTTCCAATTGGTGCTGGACGATTAAGCTGGTGCTGGACGATTAAGCTCAGCGGCCACTCATGGGGACACCGCACGTGACCATGCTTCACCGAGTTCCGATGGACGTAATCGAGAGTAGCCGAGCGGGGACAGAGCATTCGTTTGCTTGGCTCGATAAGGTTGCATTCGTACACTTATGGGCCGATTGGTAATTGAAGCAACGATCGATCAAAACAAAGAGGTTTGACCCCTGATTTATCTGCCGGGTTCCATGCCGCCCGGCGATACCGTCTGTAGGTTGGACGCCCTCGTCCGACCCCTCTGCCCTGCCTTCTCTCGCTCGGCGGCTTGAGCGAGTGGCTGATGAATATCGAGCAAGTCCGGTTCCTGGGACTTTAGGAACAGTCCCGAAATAGATTCCCGACATGTGCGACAGCCTTTCACCATCTTTAAACCGTCTCTTCGTGATTGGTGTGACAAGCCCGATAGGGCTGATACAACTCCTGCCGGGGCTGTAAAGCCCCGGTAACGAGCATTCAACTTGCCTTAAGCCCCGATAGGGGCGACACAGTAGGCGCACAGTGCGCTATGTCGCCCCTATCGGGGCTTCGGGATGATATTGATTCGATTCTGGGGCTTTACAGCCCCGGCAGAGGTTGTACCGAC
>CAUJKL010000168.1 GCA_963204995.1 Planctomycetota bacterium
GCCGATCGCGCGGCCGATCTTCGGCGACTGGGTGTCATTCCACTTCTGGCGATCGGTGCTGTACTCATGTCGCTGCAAGCGATCGGGATGACTCTCACGCTGGGACTGTTCGGCGATGCGACACGGGTCAACATTGTGTACTCGTTACGCGGACTTTGGGGAGTTCTCTTGACGTGGCTTCTCGCAGGCCAAGTGAACGCGATTGGCGCTGGCCCGAGCCACCGGACGATGGTCATGCGACTAATCGGTGCCGTGCTGATAGGGATCTCTGTCATTATTTCCGTGACATGAGCATACTCGCTATCTGAGAACCTGATTCACGCCCCTGTAGCTGAACCGTTTTGCCTCACTTAGACTGACACGTTGAAAAGTGCGTCTTTTGCGGACGACCAGAAAATTCGCGAGAAACGTGGTGCAGATCGGGAATAACCGCTATAAAATGCGACAAAACAATTCTGGAGGTGCGACTTGGAACTCATCATTCACGAACGCGACGATATTTCTCATGTGGCCCTGGTAGGTCGCCTTGATGCGACGGCCGTGGAGGAATTGGAACAGTCCTTTTTACAGGCGACTACGACGCGAGGACTGCCAACGGTCGTCGACATGTCGGGTGTCACGTTTATGTCGTCGCTCGGGATTGGCTTCTTGTTTGCCAACACCAAGAAGCTCAAGAAGGCTGGTTGTAAGCTCGTCCTGCTCAACCCTCAAGGCATGGTCGAGACGGTATTAAAGACGTCCAAGATGGACAAGGTCATGCCGCTCGTCTACGAGTTAGACGAAGCGATTCGGATGATCGGCGGCGACCCGACGATGGGTGCCAAGTCGAGTGCGACTGCCACCGACGCTACAACTGTCGAGCAAGCACCGGATTCGGCACCGCCCGCCACGCCCGACAACATTTTGAAGCTTTCGATCAAGAACGAGATGTCGGAACTCGAAGGCTTGTACGCGAATGTGAATCAGTTCCTCGCCAAGCACAAGACGCCGTACCGCTCCGGGTATGCGGTGAATCTGGCAATCGAGGAATTAGTCGTAAACGTGATTCGCTACGCCTATGTGGATGATGACGAACATGCCATCGATATCGGACTTGGCGTCATCGGCGAGCAGATCATCCTTGAAATCAGAGATACTGGACGACCGTTCGATCCACGCGAGGCCCCACCGCACGACCCCGATGTGGAAGATCTGGAAGTCGGCGGCTTGGGACTGACGCTCGTGCTCGACCTGGTGGACGGACTCACCTACCGCCGCGAGAACGAGAAAAATCACGTCCAAGTCTGTATTCAACTACGTGCCGAAGAAGGCGGCGAACTGTGGAGTGCCGTGAACGATACAGCCAGCACAGAGTCTTGACGTTGATTTGCTATCGCTCCGCAGTGACGGAGAGTTCGACCAATTCCATCTCGTCGTCCGTGAGCCTGTAGAGGTGATAGACAAGGCGATCGATCTCGCCATCCGACGTGCGGTCCGCCCGCTGGAGTAGATCAACTAGCGCGACGATCTTGTTTCGTAGAGCAACGCACTCTGCGTCATGTTCATCAACACGGCGAATTGGTAACTGCGCCAACTGGCCCTTATTGATCGCCAAATAGCCGCCTGCCAGTCGCTTGGCCTGAAACCTCGTACACAGCAAGTAGGACATCAGCTTCGAGTTCAACACACCAAGCAAAAAACGCGGATCATCTTCGAATTTCGCCACGGCATAGACTTGCACGCCGAGCGCTAAGCCGCCGCTATCGAACGCGGCTTCCAAGCGGCGACTCATGCCGGCGATGACGATCTTGGCGTTCGTAAACAGACTTCGTTTGTTCTCCGTAAGAACGTCAGAGACGATAGGCAAGACAGGTCTCTGGAACAAGCGTTTCATAAACCTGACGTTGCCTCGCGAGATCGAATAGCGATCGATGTTGCCGCTCACAATAAATTCGAACTGGTTTTCGCCGTCGGTCGTGTCCTGTTCTTGCAGTGCATTCGCCATCCGTTCGGCGGAGAAACCGGTCGTTCCGCTGTGGATTGTAGAGCATCGGTTCAATGGGCGTGTCGATACCCGAGCCTCGACGTCAATCGTTTCACGAATGTTAAAGCCGGCCTCCTCAGACCACTCCGCCTGTCGTATGCGGTGCGACACTTTTGCTTGAGAGAGGCACTTGGTTTCGTCGACCGTCACGATGCGAACGCTGTGATTGGGAACGGGGGGCGTCTTCGTCCACGTGAGGATGTACGGGTAGACGCTGGCGTCGCGAAACGTTTCTTGCGAAGAGACATCCGTTATTGTGTCAAGTGTCGTCTCCTCGAGCAGCAACTCGCGGCAAGGCCGAGCATAGTCGAGCGTCGCGATCTTGTTGGGCACAATCATACCGGCGCGCCCACCGTCGCGCAGCAACTCGTGTGAGCGTTCGATGAACAAGACGTACAGATCAAACGCTCGCCGAGCACAACGATAATGTTCGCAGAAGTATCGTTTGACCGCTTCGCCTTGCTCCTGCTTCACCAACCGCGCGTTTACATAGGGCGGATTGCCGACGATGGCGTCGAAGCCACCTGATGCCATCACCGATGCAAACTCGACTTCCCAATCGAACGTACGAATCGCAGTTCGCACCTCGCCCTGACGTGTCTTATCGAAGTCAGAACGGATCAAGCTGTTTCCGCAACGGATTTGATTGACGAAGGCAAACGCCTTCGCGTCGGGTTCAATTGTCGTGTCGGACATCTTCGCGAGCAGTGAACGCTTCGCGATCTCGATCGCTTGCTCGTCGATATCGACGCCGAAGATATGCTCGCGAAGGATGCGCTGCCGTTCTTCTTGCCGCAGACGAGCTGCTTGCTCGGCGTGAACAATCGTTGGAGTCGGCCCGCTCGCCCAATGGTCCGCATCATGTTCGCAATACCACCGCAAGCACCAATCGAGCAAGTATTGATACGCTCCCAGCAAGAAATGTCCCGTGCCGCAAGCCGGATCGAGAATTGTCAACGGATGCGAATTGTGATCTAGCTCCCAATTCTCAAGCCGGCCGGCAAGCTGCATGGGCGATCGGCCAGCGAGCAGCGGGGCGAGTGTGTTGCATACGATATACTCGACGATTGGCCGCGGCGTATAAAAGACCCCGTGGGCCTTCTTCGTCATGACGCCGAGATCCCCTTGCTTCGGCTTCTCGCGGCCTTTGCTCGCAGCAGCAACGCCAGGAACGCTGGAACCAGGATCGTGCGAACGACGAACGTATCCAACAGCACGCCGAGCGACAGAGCAAAGCCCAGTTCGACGACACCCCGCAGCGTGCCTGTCATCATCGAAACAAAAGTGCCAGCCATGATGATGCCGCAACTGGTGATGATGCCACCGGTTCGAATCAGACCTTCGCGTAAACCCGCGAAAGGTCCGCGCACACTTTGCTCCTCGGTGATTCGAGTGACGAGATAGATGTTATAGTCTTCGCCGACCGCGACCAGGATTACGAACAAAAAGATCGGCACCTTCCAGTCCAAGCCTTGATACGTGTCGCCATACTGCCAAATGAAGAACAGTTCCGTCGCCCCGATGGTGATGAAGTAGCTGAAGAGAACCGATGCGATCAAGTACAGGCACACCAGCGGCTGGCGGAGGATCACCACGAGCACAGCATAAACCGCCAGAACGACGAGCACTTGAATTCGCCAGCGATCCGAGCGTGTGACGTCTCGCAAGTCGCGAATGCCGGCCGTCGTGCCAGCAAACGAAAATGTCGCGTCGTGCCAAAACGCTTCGAGCTGATCCCGTTGCGTGTTCAGAAATGTTTCAACTCGTGTGAGCGCGTCAATCGCGTCGCTCGAAAACGGATCGTGTTTCAAAATCAACTCGAAGCGCGTCACGTTGCCTCGATGTTCCGGCGATTGAGCGAGAAAGATCGATTTCGTGAGGCGATGCTGCCGCAGGATGTTCTTTTTGGTCTGAAGGATGGACCACTGCGGCGGATCACCCAGCGGCTCGGCGAGACTTCGCACCGCGTCGATTCCTTCGACTTCGGTCAACTTAGCGGTCAGACTCAAGATCGCTCCCATCGCTTTGGCCGCAGTCTGGCGATCGTCGCTATCAAACCCCGCGTTGTGCTTTTCCGCCAGCACGATAATGGGACTTCCTTCGCCGATCGGAAAGTGCCGCTTCAACACCTCGCTGCCCCGATAGCTCTCGCGTGAATGGGCTAACGAACTTAACAGATCGAACGTCGTATGATCCGCCGAGAACGAGCCATAGTAGGCCAGCGGAGCCAGCAGCAGCACGCTCGCAAGGAGAACTTTTCCAGGGTGCAAGACGATCCCGTCCGCCAGACGATGCCAAAGAGCCGCGAAGCGTCGGCGTTGCGGTTGTCGCTGCGAGTCTGCGGGTGGTTGTGGATGATAGGGCCAGAAGACTGCGGAACCCAATGCCCTCAACAAGGCCGGGGCCAAGGTGAGACAGGCCATGAGCGTGACCAACAAGCACAATCCGATCGCGGGCCCGCTGCTGCGAAACTTTCCGAAATCGGCGAAGAACATCATGCCTAGCCCGACGATTGTGGTGAGCGCACTCGCAGTCAGCGCATCGCCAACGCCGGAAAGCGCTCGCGGGATCGCCAGTGTGTGCGAAGTCCCCTCTTCAAGACATTCGCGAAAACGGGCGATCAGGAACAAGCAGAAATCCGTCCCCGCACCAAACAAGATCACCACGATAAAGATCTTGGTCGTCTTGAATACCTTGAACGTCCACCAGTCAAGTCCAGGAGTGCCCACCAAGTCGGCGAGCATTGACAGCAGATTGATCGACACGGAAAGCGACATGCCGATCGTCACCAAGGGCACAATGACGATCAGCGGCGCGCGGTACACGATCAGCAGGATCACGACCACCAGAATGATCGTAAACAGTTCGGTGTTCTTGATGCTCTCGGAAGCGGCGTGCAACATGTCTCCTCCAACCGCCGCCGAACCGGAGATGTTCACGTTCAAGCCGCTGAGTTCCCCGGCTTGAAGCTCGTTGCGTACGCTCGATACCTCTTGTTTGACGAGATCGAGGGCGGCGACGTTTTCGACAGCCATGAACTCGGTATCGAGTTGCAGGATGATCAGCTGCGCCTGCTTATCGACGCTGCGGAGTTTTGAGCCGACGACCGTGTTGTGTCGCGTCCAGACGTCGACGATCGGCAGAATCGTTGCGGACTTTGGGACCAGCGAGTCGGGAGCGGTTCGAAGCTGGGGATTCAACGTCCACGCGGCTTCACGATCGACGGCGGCCTCATCGTTCTGCCCCAGACGAGCGTGAATGACGGCTTGGTTATGAAGTGCATCGGCATTGGCTGGATCGAGCCTAACCGCCTCGGCAAATTGTTCGAGCGAAGACTCGGTCGTGTCGCTTTGCGTGGCGAGCCGCACAGCCAAATAATTGTGAAACTGACTCGCGAGCCGATCGGCCGCCTTGAGATCGGCTTGTCTCAGCGGCTCGTCCTCGCGAGAAAAGATCAGCACAATCTGGCTGTTGGCACGATTCTCGGGAAACGCCGCAAGCTTCAGATTCTCGCCAATGACGCTCGGCATGTCCGCAGGCAGGAACGCCAGATCGCCGTCACGCGTGATATCATCCCACTTAGGCGCAACCAGGCGCAGGCCGACAACGACTCCGAGCCAAATCAGAATCGTCAGCCACCAATATCGCGACACAAGCTTGCCAAGACGTAGAAACATCCGACAAGTATCTCGCACACGCGAGTCCGTGGAAAGGGAGGCTCTTCGTCAGGCACGTCGACCACCTTATCGGCTTACTATTCCGAACCGCTCGTCGATCGGACGCTGATACTCGCGCAGTTCGCCGCTGAACACTTCCTCGACCTCGACCGTCCGCTTCGCCAAACTGGATTCGAGTACCGCGAACGAAGCGGCGAGGTCACGCAGCCCCTCGCGACCGCTCGTTTCCGGCTCGCGTTTCTCGTGAATCGCTTGCAGCCAATCAAGTTGGTTCAGCGCAAAGGCGTCGGTCAGTCCGAACGGGAAGAACGGAGCTCTAGTCGCTGAGTCACAATGTGTGAAATAAAAGCGGTCTAGTTCTTCGTGAGAACCGTCGTCCCGCGTCATCTCGTTGCCGACGACGCTGCCCTGCGTGCCGTAATATACGATTCCGCGACCTGTTCCGGTGAGGAGCGGTTGACCGCGTCCGCTCCAGCTTGCAGCGATATCGCCCACGACTCCGCGATCGGTCTCGAACGAAGCGAACATCGTATCGTCAGCGTCGCAAACCACAGAGTTCGACACGTTGCCACGAGCGTCGCGAGTGAATCGTTGCGGCTCGAAAATCTTGACGTTGCCCGTAACCGTGACGATCTCGCCCGCGACATAGCGAAAGTGATTGAACAAGTGTACGCCGATATCCAGAGTGATTCCGCCCCCTTCGACGAGCTGATGCCGCCAAGGCGTCTCAGCGACGATCCGATCCGGAGCCCACCAATTGCCGATATTCGCCAATAACATCATTCTCAAATCGCCGAACCACTCCGATCGAAAGAGCCAGCCGAGCTGCCTCGTATCGACTCGGTTCCGCGCATTCTCGAACACCGCCAACGTCAATTCGCGAGCCTCTGCTTGCTCACACATTCGTCGACCAGCGGCAACGGAAATGGCGAGAGGCTTTTGCGTTAATAGATGTTTGTTGTGGCTGAGGGCAACATCGGCCACTTGATGGTGCAAGGCATGTGTCGTGAAATCGTTCACCGCATCGATAAGCCCTGTGGCAATCATCTCGCGATAGTCCGTGAACACTTCGACTTCGACATCATCTTGAAAGTCGGACAGATAGATATCACCAACGGCCAGTGGATCACCGAGACTTGTACTCACCGGCGTTCGCTGTGTCGGCCCTTCCCCTCGCCGCACATAGCTCCAGGCATCCGCTTCCCGGCGCGCACACAAGCCCGTAATACGAAAGTTGTCAACGCCAGCTTCTCGTAATAAACGATAGCCGCGTAAATGTGCCGCCAGAATTCGACCGCAGCCGACAATACCGATTCGTATCACAAAGTGCTCCTCTCCACGTAGCCACTGCGAAACGCGTGTGCTAGAAACTGGACATGAGCAAAGATAACGATCGAATCGAATCCTCGCAAACGTCGTCCGAGTTGACCTCGAATACGAACGACGCGGCTCGGACAATCTTTGCACGCCTGTCGGTCATGATGTTCTTGCAGTACTTCGTGCAAGGTGCTTATCAGCCGGTCGCTTCGGTCTACCTCCGCGATGCCCTGGGATTTACGAGCGAACAGATCGGGTATTTTGGAGCCGCACTTTCCGTCGGGCCGATGTTTGCTCCGTTCATCATCGGGCAACTGGTGGATCGCTACTTCTCGACCGAACGCGTCATGGCGGCTTGCCACTTGCTCGGCGGCGTCTTGATGCTGGCTCTTTTTACGCAGACTGAGCCGATCATCGTCATTGCCATCGGCACGATCTACTCGGTGTTGTATGTACCCACGATGATGCTCTCGAATGCACTTGCGTTTCGCCACTTGAAGAACAGTGACAGGCAGTTCCCGATCGTTCGCGCCTTCGGCACGATCGGATTCATGGTGCCCGCATTCTTGGTGGAATCGTGGTGGCTTTCGGGATTGGAAGGCACCGAACTCGACAAAGCCCGCGCGATCGGGGTTGTTTTTTCGGGCGCTGTGGGGATCGCCATGGGGCTGTATTGCCTCAGCTTGCCACACACGCCGCCTCAACCCAGCCAGGCCAGGAAGTATGCACCCGGCGCTGTCCTTGGAATGTTGCGACAGCGACACTTCTTGGTGCTGATCATGTCGAGTTTCTTCATCGCCATCGCTCATAAGTTTTTTGTGGTTTGGAATAGTCCGTTTTTGCGCGAGATCCTCAACAGCGGCGGCGTGAAAGGAGCGTACGAGCAGAGAATAAGTGCGATTGGTCAGTTTTGCGAAATCGGTGTTATGGCGTCTCTCGGTTTCTTTATCGCCACGTTCGGATTCAAGCGGACGATGCTGATCGGTGCGACGGCCTATCTTGTGAGGTGTCTGATCCTTGGACTCGTCTTCACGATCGATCCGCCCTTCGCCGGCAAGATGGCGATGGCGGTTGCGGGCCAAGCGTTGCATGGCTTTTGCTTCGGTTGTTTCTTTGCCGCAGCTTATATGTATGTCGATCGAATCGCTCCCGCCGATGTCAAAGGCAGCATGCAAACTTTCTACGGGACGTTTGTGGTGGCTCTCGGTTTTTTCTTTGGCGGGCTGGTCAGCGGTTGGATTGGAAGGGCGTTCAGCGACGCGGACGGCAAAGTGCAAGATTGGACTTCGCTGTGGATGAGTTGCGCAGCGCTCAGCGCGATCTGTGTCGTGAGCTTCGCCATTACCTTTCCCAGTCGTCTGCCCACGCCGGAAGCTGAGTAGAGAACCGCGAGATGACTTATCAACTCTATTGGGGCGACTTGCACAGCCATTGTTCGATCAGCTACGGCGAAGGAACCGTCGAGCAAGCGTTGCTGCGAGCGAAGGCACAACTCGACTTTTGCTCGATCACAGGCCATGCCTTCTGGCCGGATATGCCCACCGATCGTGAGCGTTATGGCGAGATCATTGATTACCACAATGAAGGCTTCGCACGGTTGGCGGGGAATTGGAATCAACTGATCGAGAAGCAAGCGGTCGCGAGTCGCGACGGCGAATTCATTGCTTTCCCCAGCTACGAATGGCATTCGCTGAAATACGGGGATCACAACGTGTACGCGCGCGGACCGGAGCTAGAGCTTCGCAATGCAATCGATCTCCCGGCGTTGAGAGAACTCGCTCGTGATGCTAACGCCATCATGATCCCTCACCACATCGGCTATGCGGCGGGTTATCGCGGCATCGACTGGCAGCATTTCGACGACAGCCAATCGCCTTTCGCTGAGATATTTTCTTTGCACGGCTGTTCCGAAAGTGAAGACGCTCCCTATCCGATGCTGCACGACATGGGGCCGCGCGATTGGCAGAGCACGGCGGAAGCTGGCTGGTCGCTCGGACACCGGTTTGGCGTGATCGCATCGACGGATCATCACGGCGGCTATCCCGGCAGCTACGGCGACGGACGCATCGGCGTCTTTGCCGAATCGCTCACGCGCGACGCGATTTGGCAAGCGTTGCTCGAGCGCCGCGTCTATGCGGTGACTGGCGACAAGATCGATGCCAGGCTGACGGTCGATGATGCTTGGATCGGATCGACGATACGGTCTGCGAAAACCCGGCAGCTGAAGATTGCCGTCTGCGGTGCTGACAAGCTCGACCGCGTCGAGTTGTTGAAGAACGATCGTATCCTGCGACGATTCTTTGCCGATTCCACCGCTGCCGATGATTCACGCTACCGGCTTCGCTTGACGTGGGGATGGGGTCAGAAAGACAAGCCGGTGACTTGGGACGCGCGACTTGTGTTATCAGACGGCGCGATCACCGACGTCGAAACTTGTTTTTCCGGACAGGCAATTGTTGCACCGCAAGGCGTCGGCGGTCACACGGTTGCAGCGGATTCCGAGGACCTGCCGCACGAGGTACTCGAACGGGCCGAGCGATCGTTGGCGTGGCGTTCGACCACGACGGGCAATCGCTCCATGCGTCATCCCACGACGCAAGCCATTTCGTTGGGGATCGATGCACCGCTCAACGCCGAAGTGAGACTCGAAGTTAATGGCGTGAAGATCGTGTATACGCTCGGGCAACTGCTCGGTCGCGGTCGTTCGACTTATCTGCGCGGTTGGCTTTCGGAAGCGATTCGCGTGGGGCCGTTGGTCCCGGTCGCCGAGTGCGAGGTGTTTGCTGAGTTGGAGGACGAACCGGAGTCGGATTGCGATCGCTATCGATTGCGAGTCGCCCAAACGAACGGTCAGTGGGCTTGGTTGAGTCCAATTTGGGTTGAAAGTTGAGACGGGGACCACTAATCAACACTCATGAACACTAATCCAGACCATCCGCGATCTCGTATCATTAGTGTCGATCAGTGACAATTAGTGGTTCGCATTCACGCCATTTAATAAGTCGTCTAAGGAGGTACAATGCCTGCTCCTCTCCGAATTGGCGTTCTCGGTTTAACACACGATCACGTCTGGGAACATTTGCATGATGTTCGCGCCAGTGCCGACACACGACTCGTGGCGGTCGCCGATCCGCATCAAGCTCTGCTCGGTCGTGCCGAAGCTGAATTTCACTGCCGACCGTACAGCAATCCGGGAACGATGCTGGACTGCGAGGAGCTCGATGCGGTCTACATTTTTTCGGATAACGCGGCCGGCCCAGAACTGACCGAGATGGCGACGTCACGACGTTTACATGTGCTGGTTGAAAAGCCGATGGCGGCGGATCTGGCGGGAGCCGAACGGATGCTCGCCGACGCGCGAGCTGCAAACGTGCGACTGTTAGTCAATTGGCCTTTTGCCTGGTGGCCGCAGATGCAACACGCGCTGAAACTGGCTGCAGACGGAGCGATCGGCAACATTTGGCAAGTGCGCTATCGCGCGGCGCATGCCGGGCCGCGCGAGTTGGGTTGCTCAGAGTATTTCTGCGATTGGCTCTATGATCCAAAGCGAAATGGCCGTGGCGGCGCGTTCATGGATTATTGCTGCTACGGGGCGCTGCTGGCTCGAACCGTGCTAGGCATGCCAAGTTCAGTGACTGCCGTGGCCAGGCGTTTGGTGAAGCAAGACATCGCCGTGGAGGACAACGGTTTGCTGATTATGAACTATCCAAACGCGATAGCCGTCTCGGAAGGTTCATGGACTCAAATTGGCAAGCTGTCCGCCTACATGACCATGATCTACGGCACGACGGGGACCTTGATGTTAGAACCCCGCATCGGCGGGCGACTACTGTTGGCAACCGAGGATCAACCCGAGGGCGTAGCGGTCGACGTTCCTGAATTGCCTCCGCATCTCGCATCGGCCACCGCACACTTCGTTCACTGCATTCGCACGGGAGAAGCGTCACTTCCGATGTGCAATCCGCAAGCGTGCCGCGACACGCAAGCCATCTTGGAAGCCGGTCTCGACGCCGCAACAACAAGTACCTCCGTATCTCTTTGAGCGTTATCGAGACAGTTGCCGGACAAGACATTTCTTTCTCGTGCGATTGAGATCTTGCAATCGGTCAAAGGCGTTGCTACATGGCGAAAATCGTTGCGATCCGCCACAACCCGGCCATGAAAGCGTATTACGCACACCTCAAATAGCAGGGCAAAGCATCCCAGGTCGCCATTGTCGCCTGCCTGCGGCAGCTCTCCACGATGTTGAATCTTCTGATCAAGACAAACCAACTGTGGCAAAACAAAATGAGCGTCTGAATCGTCGTGTTCTGCGGTGCGTGTTCTACGGTGCGTGTTCTGCGGCGCATGTTATCTGGTCCGCATAACGCTCCACCTGGGGTGGGAAAAAGCGGATTTAAATGCTTGCAGGCACTCGATAATCGGTGTAAGCTCACCCCTGACTTCCAGGCGTGTTATACGGCCCAAATCGGCCACATAACGCGCATCGGCTGCCATATGGCGACCGCAGAATTACATAGTTCTGTCGCAAGCCCCATCGCTTCCATTGGTGCCCGAACAATTGACACACGTATTGTGTCCTCCTCGTATGCTAAATGAAGATCGCAACGCCCGGCTGGACCTTTACGACGCCCTCGACTTAGATGGTCTTCTCACGTTGGAAGCAGAATCGCCGCGCGATGTTGACTTGCTCGTGTCGATCGGTCAACACTACTTCAAGCTGCGGCAACTCGACCAATGTCACGCATATTACTCAAAAGCACTTGCAATCGACCCAACCGATGGCTGGACTCATCTCTATATGGGCAATTTGTGCTACGGGCTCTCATGCTACGATGAAGCGGCGTCGCATTTCCAACGCGCAATCGAATTACTTCCCGGAGTCGCTTGCCCGCATTGGTGCCTTGCTGATGTTTATGACAAACAAGGGTACTGGTCACGAACAGAGCAACAGTATCGACGCGCGGTCGAAACGGACCCAAGCGATAGTAAAGCAAAACAGAAACTCGAATCGTGGCTTGCTGAACGGCAATCTGTAGTCCAGAATATCGCGGAAACGTCGCCCCAAAGCGACAGAACCAAGCCGTGAACCGGAGCACTCATTCACGCGGCATCTGAAATCAAAGTCTTCCGTTCGTGCCCGGTTACGGCGGTCGTTGAACTTAAGCGGCTCTGCTCCTTACTCGTGTTGCATGGGTAGCGGCTTTGGGTTGATCTCTTCTCAACCTGCTTCTTTA